>NZ_JBHUWC010000006.1:0-60939 GCF_042670225.1 Isoptericola sp. NPDC057191
CGGTCAGACGGCGCGGTCAGACGGCGCGGTCAGACGGCGCGGTCAGACGGCGCGGTCAGACGGCGCGGTCAGACGGCGCGGTCAGACGCCGCGGTCAGACGCCGCGGTCAGACGGCGCGGGCCACGGCCCAGCGGAACGCGCCCGCGAGCCGGTAGCCGCCGCCCGCCGCCCGGAACGGCGCCGCGGCAGCGATGACCGCGGGGGCGAGCTCGGCCTGCGTGGCCGGGTCCTCCCCGAGCAGGACGCCGCGCACCAGGCCGTCGGCGTCGGCGGGGCACCATGCGACGTCCGTGACACCGGAGCCGACGACGTCGAGGCCGGCCGCGCGGAGCGCCGTCTCGAACCCTCCCGGCGCACGCAGCGGCCCGTCCACCGGCGGGTCCTCCTCGTACGCCGCCGCCACCGCTCGCTCGACGACGTCGAGGTCGTTGCGGGCGCCCTCGGCCCAGCCCGCGAGCCCGACCCGACCGCCGGGTGCCAGCACCCGGACCAGCTCCGCCAGCGCCGCGCCGGCGTCCTCGACGAGCTGCAGGGCGTTCACCGCCAGGATGACGTCGAACACGCCGGCACGGAACGGCAGCCGCTCCGCCGCCCCCACCCGGACCGTCGCGGCCGGGACGCGCTCGCGCGCGTGCCGCACCATCGCCGGGGCGAGGTCGACGCCGGTGGCCTCCGCACCGTCGCGGGCCGCCCGTTCGAGGAGCTCGCCCGTGCCGCACCCCACGTCCAGCACGCGCGTGCCCGGTCCGACGCCGGTGGCGGTCAGGAGCGGGCCCCACACCGGGGCAGCGACCGCGCCCCAGAGCTCGGCCCAGCCGTCCGCGACCGCCGACCACACGTCGTCCGTGCCCTCGTCGGGCGCGTCGCCGTGGTCGTACTGGGCCCACTCGCCCACGCCCTGCTCCCCGCCGCCCGGCGTCACGCCGCGCTCAGTCTTTGCGGCGCTGCGCGGAGGTCCAGTCCCGCATGCGCTGCGGGTAGCCCGTGAACCGCACGTTGTAGACGGGCACGCCCAGCGAGCGCGCGACCTCGAACCCCGTGCGCTCGTCGGGCACGCGGCGGCGCGTCCACTCCCCCGTGGTGGCGACCAGCAGCACCGTCGTGGGGGTCTGGGCGTTGGGCGGCTCCACGTACGCCTCGACCCCGACGCGCGTCCGCACGAAGTCCTGCAGGTACGCGACGGTCTCGCCCCGCGAGCCGGAGGTCGGGGCGGTGCCGGAGGCCGGGGACGACGACCTGCCCAGCAGGCGTCCCCACGAGGTCCGAAGCGACATGGCGCGAGACTACCGCCGCCGTCCGCACCATGTTCTGGAGGCGGTCCGGAGGTGTCCTGAAGGTCATGGAGCGGTCAGGTGTACCCAGCGTCACACCGACCAGTGCCCCCGAACGATTGGGGCGCACCCGGTCGAGGTGACAAGATGGCAGGCAGTGACCAGAACGCGGCAACCAGAGGTTTCGCGGGCCGGCAGGACCGGCACGCCTCGGCAGGTCGCCTGACCCACTGATCGAAGGAGACTCCACAGGTCATGTCAGAGAACGTGCAGCTTCCTGCACTCGGCGAGTCCGTTACCGAGGGCACCGTCACCCGCTGGCTCAAGGCCGTCGGCGACACCGTCGCCGTCGACGAGCCCCTGCTGGAGGTCTCGACCGACAAGGTCGACACGGAGATCCCGTCGCCGGTCGCCGGCGTCCTCGAGCAGATCCTCGTCGAGGAGGACGAGACCGTCGAGGTCGGCGCCACCCTCGCCGTCGTCGGTGACGGTTCCGGCGCGGGCGGCGACGACGCGGCCCCGGCCGCCGAGCCCGAGACCCCCGCCGAGCCCGAGACCCCCGCCGAGCCCGAGACCCCCGCCGAGCCCGAGCCCGCCGCGGAGCCCGAGGCCGCCGAGCCCGAGACCACCGAGGAGCCCGAGGCCCCCGCCGAGGCGCCCGCCTCCGGTGGCGGCGAGGGCACCGAGGTGACCCTGCCCGCCCTGGGCGAGTCCGTCACCGAGGGCACCGTGACCCGTTGGCTCAAGGCCGTCGGCGACTCGGTCGAGGTCGACGAGCCGCTGCTCGAGGTCTCGACCGACAAGGTCGACACCGAGATCCCGTCCCCCGTGGCCGGTACCGTCCAGCAGCTCCTGGTCGAGGAGGACGCGACGGTCGAGGTCGGCGCCGTGCTGGCCGTCATCGGCTCCGGCGCCGCGCCGGCTGCTGAGAAGCCCGCCGAGCAGACGCCCGCCAAGGCACCCGAGCCCGTGGGCGCGCCCGAGAAGCCGGAGGAGCCCGCTCCGGCTCCGTCGGCACCGGCCCCCGCCGCGGAGAAGCCCGCCGCCGAGAAGCCTGCTGCGGAGAAGCCTGCCGAGCCCGCTCCGGCCCCCGCCGCGCCGTCTGCGCCGGCTCCTGCCGCCGCGTCGGGCAAGGGCTCCTACCTGACGCCGCTCGTGCGCAAGCTCGCGGCCGAGAAGGGCGTGGACGTCTCCGCGATCCAGGGCACCGGCGTCGGTGGCCGCATCCGCAAGGAGGACGTGCTCGCCGCGGCCGAGAAGGCTGCCGCTCCGGCGCCTGCGGCTGCTGCCGCGCCCGCCGCGGCCCCCGCCGCCAAGGCGGCCGTCCCGCCGGTCTCCCCGCTGCGCGGCACCACCGAGAAGATGTCGCGTCTGCGCAAGATCGTCGCCGAGCGCATGGTCGAGTCCCTGCACACGCAGGCCCAGCTCACCACCGTGGTCGAGGTGGACGTCACCAAGGTCGCCAAGCTGCGCGCGAAGGCGAAGGAGTCGTTCAAGGCCCGCGAGGGTGCGAACCTCACCTTCCTGCCCTTTTACACGCTCGCGGCGGTCGAGGCGCTCAAGGCGTTCCCGAAGATCAACGCCTCGATCGACCAGGAGAAGGGCGAGATCACCTACCACCCGTCGGAGAACGTCGGCATCGCCGTCGACACCGAGCGCGGCCTGGTGGTCCCGGTCATCAAGAACGCCGGCGACCTGAACCTCGCGGGCATCGCCCGCCAGATCGGCGACCTGGGTGCGCGCACCCGGGCCAACAAGGTCGGCCCGGACGAGCTGTCCGGCGCGACCTTCACGATCACGAACACCGGCTCGGGCGGCGCGCTCATCGACACGCCGATCGTGCCCGGTGGTCAGGTCGCCATCCTCGGCACCGGCACGATCACCAAGAAGCCGGCCGTCGTGACGGGCCCGGACGGCGAGGAGACCATCGCCATCCGCCAGTTCGCGTACCTGTTCCTCTCGTACGACCACCGCCTGGTCGACGGTGCGGACGCCGCGCGCTTCCTCACCGCGGTCAAGGCCCGCATCGAGGAGGCGTCGTTCGAGGCCGAGGTCGGCCTCTGATCGCGTCTCGTCCCTGACGACGGCGAAGGGCGTCCCGGCTTCGGCTGGGGCGCCCTTCGCCGTCCCCCGGGCAGCGCTCTCGTCGCGGCGAGCGGTCAGGCGACGTCTGCCACGCGCCAGCCGTCCGACGTCCAGGTGAGCCGCAGGGTGGCGGTGCGACGCTCGGTCTCGGGCACCGCGGTGACGGTGCCGTCGGCCGCGACCTGCTCGTGCGCACCGACCACATAACGCACCACGACATCGGCCTGGCCGTCCTGATGGCGCTGCGTGCGCGCGGCCTGGACGCGCGCCTCGGCGCCGCGCACGGCGGTGCCTGATCGGGCGGCGTCGGTGAGAAGCTCGGTGTCGGCCTCGTGCACGGGCGACCCCGGCACGTCCACGTCGTGCAGGGTGGCGGCGCCTGTCACCGCGTTCCCGCCGGGCCCAGGCGACAGCAGCTCGACACGCCTGCGGGTCAGCTCCGCCGCGGCGGCTGCGGGGTCCGCAGGGTCGCCGGTCGGGTCCGCGTGCTCGACGGTCGTGCCCGACGCCGCAGGAGCGACCGTGGCCGGCGCCGGCGCGACGGCAGGCACGGCGCCGCCGGACGGCGACCGGACCTCGAGCACGACGACCGCGAGCAAGGCCACCAGCCCCACGGCGCCGACGGCAGCGAGGACGTGACCCGCAGACCTCCCCCGGGTCGCCCGGGTCACCCGCCCGTGCCGGACGCCGCGGCGCGGGCCGCCGGCGTCCGCACGCGGGGGCGGCGGCGCCACCGAGCCGCGACCACGACCACGACCACGACGAGCGTCTTGCGGACCGTGCGCACCACGACCGCCCCGGACGACTCGCCGACGGGATGGCAGGGAACCCTGCACGGCTGCGCGGGTGGCGGGCCGCCGTCCGAGAGTGGCGCCGGCGAGCGCTGCGGCCTCGGGCAGGCGCACCGGCTCGGGCGGCACCGCTCGGTCGGCCTGGGCGGCGAGCGTGCCGGCCTCGGGCCGAACCCGGGGGTCGGGCGCGGACGCCGCCGCGAGCACGGCGCGCAGCCCGACGGCGTCGTCGTCGTCGCGGTCGCCGAGAAGCTCGGCCACGAGCAGCGCGAGGGCGTGCACGTCGGCGGCCTCGTCCTCGTCGGCCCGGGTCATGGTGAGGTCGAGCGCGACCGTGGCGCGCGGGCGCAGCAGCGCGGTCCCGTCGGGCCCGAGCACCACGTCGCCGGCGTCGAGCCCACCCTGTCGCAGCCCGGCGCTGTGCAGCGCGGCGAGCCCGCGAGCCACGGCGACCACCACCCCGGCAGCCTCCCGCGACGTGAGCCTGCCCCGCACGGCGAGGACGGTCGGCAGGTCGGTGGCGGCCCCACCGCGACGCACGGCGAGCGTGCCGTCGTCGCGCACGTCCACGGCGGCGACGGGCTCCACGCACGGGTGGCGCAGCTCAGCGAGCGCGCTCACGCGTGCCAGGAGAGCGTCACGGGCACCGGCGTCGGTCGGGATGGGGAGCGTCTGGGTCGGCACGATGCCATCGAACACCTCCGCGGTGCTCGGGCTGCGCCGTCATCCACAGGCCCGGTCAGCGCCACCTGCCGTCAGAGGGCGACGCGTCGACCTTCGCGGGCGGACACGCGCGCGGCGTCGAGCACCTCCGCGGTGCGCACGGCGTCGGCAGGGTCCACCGGTGCGGGCTCGTCGCCGCGCAGCCAGGGGCCCAGGGCCCGGTAGAAGTCGGCGTGGCCGCCGGGCGCGGCGGGCACGGCCCGGCGGTCGCGGCCGCGCGTGAACCAGCCCACGGAGCCCTCGGGCGCGTCGTCGTCGAGCGTCTCGAACGGGGACGCGTCCTGCTCGAACGTGGTCACGAGGTACGCCCCGGACGAACCCAGCACGCGGGTGCGCGGACCGGGGGCACCCACCACGGAACCCGCCCAGAGGCGTGACACGACGCCCTGGGGGCTCGCGGCCCGCCCGCCGCCGGGCTCGTGCTGCAGCACCAGTAAGACGTCGTCCTCGGTGGGGGTGGTGAGCTTGCGGGTCTGCGCCCAGACGGACTGCACGCGACCGAAGAGCTGCGTCGCCGAGTCCACCAGGTGCGGGCCGAGGTCCAGGAGCAGACCGCCGCCGACGGGGTCGTTCTCCTTCCAGCGCTGCCTCGGCGTGGGGCGCCAGCGCTCCCAGCGCCGTTCGAACGTGTGCACGTCGCCGAGGTCGCCGCCGTCGAGCAGCGCCGCGAGGGTGAGCTGCTCGGGGTCCCAGCGCCGGTTCTGGAACACGGTGAACGGGGTGCCGGTGGCACCGGCCTCCTCGACGACGGCGCGCGCCTGGTGCGCGTCCAGACCGATCGGCTTGTCGAGCACGAACGGGATCTCGGCACGGGCGAGGGCCGCGGCGTGCTCGGCGTGCAGGGTGGTGGGACTGGCGACCACCACGACGTCGTACGACCGGCGCGCGGTGATCAGCGCGTCGAGGTCCGACAGGAGGCGGGCCCCCGGCCAGTCTCCGGCCGCCTGGTTGCGCCGACCCGGGTCGCGCGTCACCACCGCGGTCACCTGCAGGCCTGCCTCCGCGGCCAGGCGGCCGTGGATCTCGCGCCCCGCTCCCCCGTACCCGACGATCGCCAGGCGCGGTGGCGGCGGCGCCGTCGTGCCGTCGGTCGCGCCCGCCTGTGCTGCCTCGTCCGTGACCATGGCTCCATGGTGCCGGACCGCGCCGTCGGGCGTCGCCGTGCCACGCGGCGCCGGGCCGGTTGCCTGCAGGCGGGCCCTCCCGTAGACCGGGACGAGGCCGGGTGCTGGCCCGGACCGACGACGCACGACGACGGAAGGAGCGAACGGCGATGGCGACACGACTCAACCAGCCCGGCCTCGAGCAGGCGCGCGCGCTGGTCCGCGACGGCAAGGTGGTCCGCGACGAGCGCGACGACTGGAGCGAGCACGCGCCCACCACGGACGCGGAGAACCGGTTCGTCGAGCGGGAGGGGTGGACCGAGTTCCGCCACTGGCACCTCGGGGTCGACGACGACGAGAACCCGGAGACGAAGCAGGCGGTGTCGTTCCCCTACGGCGACCTGACGAAGGTCCACCGGTGCGCCGTCGTCTCCCTGGAGAGCCGGGCGGGCCAGCACGACCACGACGAGATCCGGGACGCGGCCCGCGCCCTGCTGGAGCTCATCGACTCGACGGGGTGACGGCCGGCGCCCGGCGCCCGAGCCGTGCGGGCCACCACACGCGGTCCCCCACGTCGTGGACGAGCGCCGGCACCAGCAGGCTGCGCACCACCAGGGTGTCGACGAGCACGCCGAACGCCACGATGAAGGCGAGCTGGGCGAGGAACAGCAGCGGGATGACGCCGAGCGCGGCGAACGTCGCGGCCAGCACCACGCCCGCCGACGTGATCACCGAGCCCGTGACCGCCAGCCCGCGCAGCACGCCGGGACGCGTGCCCACCCGCAGGCTCTCCTCACGCACCCGCGTCATGAGGAAGATCGAGTAGTCGACCCCGAGCGCGACGAGGAAGCAGAACGCGTAGAGCGGCACGGCCGGGTCGGCGCCCGGGAAGTCCAGGACGTGGTTGAACACGAGGGCGGCGACGCCGAGCGCGAACCCGAAGGACAGCACGTTCGCCGCCATGAGCAGCACCGCGGCGAGCACGGAGCGCAGCAGCAGGACCAGGATCACGAGGATCACGGCCAGCACGACGGGGACGATCGTGCGCAGGTCGTGCTGCCCGGCCACCTGGGTGTCCAGCCGTTCGGCGGCCGCCCCGCCGACGAGGGCGTCGGGGCTCACGTCGTGCACCGCGGTGCGCAGGTCCGCCACGGTGTCGACGGCCTCCTGGCTGTCGGACGGCGCCTCCGTCGTGACGTCGACGCGCACCTGTCCGTCGACGACCAGCGGGTCACCCTGCGCGGGCATGCCCGGGGCGGTGGCAGGCTGGTCGGTGACGATCGTCGCCGCGGTGACCCCGGCCGTGCCCTCGGCGGCGTCGACGACGGCGTCCGCGTCCTCCTGGGGCGCGATGACGGTGGCAGGCTGGGCAGAGACCCCCTCGAAGTGGTTCGTGAGCACCTTCTCGCCGTCGACCGAGTCGACCTGGGTGAGGAACACCTCGGAGTCGCCGGTGCCGTTGGCGTCCAGCGTCGGGACGAACGCCGCTCCCGCGGCGAGCACGACGGCGGTGACCACCCACACCACCCGGTCGTGCCGGCCGACGAAGCCGGCGACCCGCGACCACACCCCGTGGCCGGCGACC
The DNA here is from genome assembly GCF_042670225.1 of Isoptericola sp. NPDC057191. NCBI lineage: Bacteria > Bacillati > Actinomycetota > Actinomycetes > Micrococcales > Promicromonosporaceae > Isoptericola > Isoptericola sp. NPDC057191. The sequence goes on from NZ_JBHUWC010000006.1 coordinate 7,560, forward strand.
TCGACGTGCGTGTCGTCGTCGGGCGCGACGGCGGCCGTCGGGGCGGGGTTCCCGTCCGCCCCGGCCACCTCGGCGGGCTGGGCATGGGGCACCTTGGGCCAGAACACCCACCGCGCCCGCCGGCCACCAACGAGCAGCATGGCGGGCAGGAGCGTCATCGCCGAGAGGAACGCCGCGACGATGCCGATGGCCGCGACCGGTCCCAGGCTGCGGTTCGACGACAGGTCGGACAGCAGCAGGCACAGCAGGCCCACGACGACCGTCCCCGCGCTGGCGGCGATCGGCTCGACCGACGCGCGGACCGCACGCCGCATCGCCGTGTACGGCGACTCACTGGTGCGCAGCTCCTCGCGGTAGCGCGCGACCAGCAGCAGGGCGTAGTCCACGGAGGCACCCACCACGAGGATGGACAGGATCCCCTGCGACTGGCCGTTGAGGGTCAGGACGTCGTTCGCGGCGAGCTGGTAGACGACGAGGCCTGCGAGGCAGAGCGCCAGCACGGCCGTGAGAATCACGACGAAGGGCAGGATCGGCGAGCGGTAGACGAGGGCGAGGATCACCAGGACGGCGCCGAGCGCGACGAGCAGCAGCACGGTGTCGATCGCCCCGAACGCGCTCACGAGGTCCGCGACGAAGCCCGCGGGCCCCGTGACCCACGTCTCCAGGCCGGTGCCGGCCAGCCCGCCGTCGGCGGCGTCGGCGGCGGCGAGCGTCCGCAGCGCGCCGATCGCGAGCTCGGAGACGCTCGACTCCTCGGCACCGACGTCCTCGGACGCCTGCGCCGCGTCGAGCGAGACGACCACGAGCGCGGCCTGCTTGTCCTCGGACGGCACGACCACGGGGTCGGCGACGCTGACGTCGCCCACGGTCCGCGGCTCGTCACCGGAGGTGCCCTCCAGCGGGGCGTCGGCGATCGCGTCCGCGAACGCCTGGACGTCGGCGAGCTGCTCGGGGGTCAGGGCGGACCCGTCGGACGTCTCGGTGACCACCAGCGCCGGCAGCGTCTCGGAGTCGGTGAACTCGCGGGCGAGCTCGGCCGCCTGCGTGGACTCGGCGCTCGCGGGCAGGAACGCCGCGTTGTCGTTGGTCTGGACGCTGCTGAGGTTGCCCTGGGCCTGCCCTCCGAACGCGCCGATGGCGAGCCACACCCCGATGGCTGCCAGAATGGCGAGGCCCCGGAGGAGTCCTGATCCACGATTGCTCAGCATGCTGAGTATCCTGCCTGACTGGGAGGTGAGCAGCAAGTGACCCACGACGCGCCCGTACCCGACGCGACGTCGCCCTCTGCCCGATGGCTCGAGGCCGCCACCGCCGACCCGACGAGCGACGACCCGGCGCAGTGGCCCACCGGCCGCCTCCTGTTCACGGCCGTCCGGCGCATCGAGCACGACTGGAACGCCCACCTCGGCAGGTGGGACCTCAACCATGCCGGGCACCCGGTCCTCCTGCACCTGCTCGCCGGACCGCGCACGCAGCGCGAGCTCGCGCGGCTCAACGGCGTGACCGAGCAGACGATGAGCCGCGTCGTCGCCCGCCTGGAGCGCTCCGGCTACGTCACCCGCGGCGACGACCCGCAGGACCGCCGGCGGCGCGCGGTCGCGATCACGGACGACGGGCGCGCCGCCGTCATCGAGGCCAGCCGGGTGCAGCCGGCCGAGGACCTCACCGCCCGCGGTCTGGACGGCGACCAGGTGGCCGCGCTGCGTGAGATCCTCGTCACGTTGGTGCGCGCACAGCGCGGGGACCACGAGGACTAGCCTCGGCCGGGTGGACGTGATGACGCTGCCCGGACTGACCGACTACCACGAGGCGTGGGAGCTGCAGCGCCGCGTGCACGCCGACGTCGTCGCCGGCGACCGGCCGGACACCCTGATCGTCGTCGAGCACCCCGACGTCTACACCGCGGGGCGGCGCACCCACCGCGACGAGCGCCCGGACGACGGCACCCCCGTGGTCGACGTGGACCGCGGCGGCAAGGTCACCTGGCACGGACCGGGGCAGCAGGTGGTCTACCCGATCCTGCGGCTCGCGGAGCCGATCGACGTCGTCGCGTACGTGCGCGCGCTCGAGGAGGCGGTCATGGACGTGTGCGCCGGCTTCGGCCTGGAGACGGTCCGGGTCGCCGACCGCACAGGCGTCTGGTTCGCCGCCGCCGGCGACCGTCGTGAGCGCAAGGTGTGCGCCATCGGCGTGCGCACCGCCAAGGGGGTCACGATGCACGGGATCGCCCTGAACTGCTGCCCCGACCTGAGCAGGTTCGACCGCATCGTGCCGTGCGGCATCACGGACGCCGACGTGACCTCCCTGAGCATCGAGACCGGCCGGGTCGTCACGCTCGACGAGGTGCGGTCACCGCTGGTCGACGCCCTCGCCCACCACCTCGGGCCGCTGCGCGCCAGCGCGGAGCGCTCCGGTGTTGCTGACGTCACGTCCACGCGCTGAGCAGGTCCCGACACCGGGCGACCACGCTCCCGTAGTCTGACGAGGTCCGGCGCGGTCAGGGTCCGCACAGGCCAGCCCCCGCCGACGTCCACCTGCTCGACGACGACCGGGAGACACCCGTGACGATCGCACCCGAAGGCCGCCGCATGCTGCGCATCGAGGCCCGGAACGCCGCCACCCCCATCGAGAAGAAGCCCGAATGGATCAAGACCAAGGCCACGATGGGTCCCGAGTACCGGGAGCTGAAGGGCCTGGTCAAGGGCGAAGGCCTGCACACGGTGTGCGAGGAGGCCGGCTGTCCCAACATCTTCGAGTGCTGGGAGGACCGTGAGGCCACGTTCCTCATCGGCGGCGACCAGTGCACGCGCCGCTGCGACTTCTGCCAGATCGACACGGGCAAGCCGGCGGACTTCGACGCCGACGAGCCGCGCCGCGTCGCCGAGTCGGTCCGGACCATGGGCCTGAGGTACTCGACCGTCACCGGCGTCGCCCGCGACGACCTGGCCGACGGCGGAGCCTGGCTGTACGCGGAGACGGTGCGCCAGATCCACGCGCTCAACCCGGGCACGGGCGTCGAGCTGCTGATCCCGGACTTCAACGCCATCCCGGAGCTGCTCGACGAGGTCAACGGGTCGCGGCCCGAGGTCCTGGCGCACAACGTGGAGACGGTGCCGCGCATCTTCAAGCAGATCCGGCCGGGCTTCCGGTACGACCGCTCGTTGTCGGTCCTGACCCGAGCCCGCGAGGCCGGCCTGGTGACCAAGTCCAACCTCATCCTCGGCATGGGCGAGACCGTCGCCGAGGCCCGCGACGCCCTGCAGGACCTGCACGACGCCGGCTGCGACCTGGTGACGATCACGCAGTACCTGCGCCCTTCCCTGCGCCACCATCCCGTGGACCGCTGGGTACGGCCGGAGGAGTTCGTCGAGCTGTCCGACGCGGCCGAGGAGATCGGCTTCCTGGGCGTCATGGCGGGTCCGCTGGTGCGGTCGTCGTACCGCGCGGGCCGGCTGTGGGGCCAGGCGATGACGCGTCGCGGCCTGCCCGTCCCGGAGGCGCTCGCGCACCTCGCGGAGCCGACGACGTCGCGCCAGGAGGCCGCGAGCCTGCTGGCCCGTCCGGCGCACTAGACTTGACGACCATGGCCCGCACCAAGTCCGACGCCGGCGCGCCCTCCGACGCCACCGGTCAGCAGAAGAAGCCCAAGAAGCAGCGCTGGTACCACCAGGTGTGGGCCGCGTACCAGATGACGCGCAAGCAGGACCCCACGGTCACGTGGCTGCTCCTGGGCGTGTTCGTCGGGATCCTCGCCGTCGTCAGCGCCGTCGTGCTGCTGCTCGACGTCCCGACCGGTTTCCAGATCCTGTACATCGTGGTGCTCGGCATCCCGTTCGCGGCGCTGGGCGCGATGTTCGTCCTGACCCGCAAGGCGGAGAAGGCCGCGTACACGCAGATCGAGGGCCAGCCGGGCGCCGCCCGCGCCGCGCTCGGCACAGTCCGTGGCGGCTGGACCTTCGAGGACGAGCCGGTCGCGATCAACCCGCGCACCCAGGATTTCGTGTTCCGCGGCGTCGGCCGGCCGGGCATCGTCCTCGTGAGCGAGGGACCGTCGCACCGCGTCCAGCGTCTCCTCGAGGACGAGCGCCGCAAGGTCGCGCGCATCGTCCCGAACGTGCCGATCACGCTGATCCAGTGCGGCAACGAGGAGGGGCAGGTCCCGCTGCCCAAGGTCGCCCGCAAGGTGCAGAAGCTCAAGCGCTCGCTCACCAAGCCGGAGGCCGACCAGGTCCACAAGCGGCTCAAGGCGCTCGGCGGCGCTCGCCTGCCGATCCCGAAGGGCGTGGACCCGATGCGCGCCCGCCCCGACCGCAAGGGGCTGCGCGGCCGCTGACGGCTGCTCTCTCGCACGACCGGCGCCGGGCCGGGTCGCCTCGCGCGACCCGGCCCGACGTCTTTCCTCAGCGAGGGTCGTGGGGGTCGGCGGCGGACCTCAGCGCCGGACGAGGACCGTGCCGGCGGCGCGGTCGTGCAGGCCGCGGCCGTCGCGGTCCCACACGACGGCGGGGATGACGAGGCACAGCAGCACCGTGCGGACCGCGCCGCGCGCGAACCCGGGCGCCATCCCCTGCGGCGCACCGGGCACGCGCACCTGCATGCCCAGCAGGCGATGACCGATGGTGAACCCGACGGTGCTGACCAGGAGGACGTTCTCCAGCGCGAACACCAGCAGGGTGGCCCACGAGTTCAGCTCGGCGAACGACGCCGGCGTCGTCACCAGGTACGCGATGAGCGTCGCCACCGCCCAGTCGACGACGAGCGCCACGACGCGGCGGCCGAGCCGGGCCTGGGACCCGGGACCGGACTCCGGCAGTCCCAGCCGCCCGGCCGCGTCCGGCGCGTCGTCCCGCCGTCCGCCCTCGAGCCACGACCCCATGTCCTCCCGCGATGCCATGGCTCAAGGCTACGCGGCGGCCCGGAGGCGTCCCCCGTAACCTGTTCGAAACAAAAGCGCCATGCCGGAGAAACGCCGCCGCCATACCGTCGTGGACGCCGAGCGGCGAGCGTGAGCTGGCCGCGCCCCGTCCTTCGGAACCGTCCGGCGGCACCATGCGGACGGCACCATCCACGCAAGGAGCGCATGCATGTTCACGAACGCCGAGGAGGCCATCGCCTTCACCCGTCGCGAGGGGGTGGAGTTCATCGACGTCCGGTTCATCGACCTGCCGGGCGTGATGCAGCACTTCAACATCCCCGTGGAGCAGTTCTCGGAGGACTCCTTCACCGAGGGCCTCATGTTCGACGGGTCGTCGATCCGCGGCTTCCAGGCGATCCACGAGTCGGACATGAAGCTGGTCCCGGACGTCACGACGGCGTACCTGGACCCGTTCCGCAAGCGCAAGACGCTCATCGTGAACTTCTCGATCGTCGACCCGTTCACGGACGAGCCGTACGCCCGTGACCCGCGCACGATCGCCGCGAAGGCGGAGGCGTACCTCAAGTCGACCGGCATCGCGGACACGGCGTTCTTCGCCCCCGAGGCCGAGTTCTACATCTTCGACGACGTCCGGTTCTCGACGAATCAGCACGAGAGCTACTACCACCTCGACTCGGTCGAGGCGGCGTGGAACACGGGTCGCGAGGAGGAGGGCGGCAACCTCGGGTACAAGACCCGGTACAAGGGCGGCTACTTCCCCGTCTCCCCCAACGACCAGTTCGCCGACCTGCGCGACGAGATGTGCGCGGTCCTGGCCGAGGTCGGCCTCGACGTCGAGCGCGCGCACCACGAGGTGGGCACCGCCGGCCAGCAGGAGATCAACTACCGGTTCAACACGCTGCTGCACTCGGCCGACGACCTGATGAAGTTCAAGTACGTCATCAAGAACGTCGCCTGGCAGCACGGCAAGACCGTCACCTTCATGCCGAAGCCGATCTTCGGCGACAACGGCTCGGGCATGCACTCCCACCAGTCCCTGTGGCTGAACGGCGAGCCGCTGTTCTACGACGAGAAGGGCTACGGCGGCCTGTCCGACACGGCCCGCTGGTACATCGGCGGCCTGCTCAAGCACGCGCCGTCGCTGCTCGCCTTCACCAACCCGTCGGTGAACTCCTACCGCCGCCTGGTGCCGGGCTACGAGGCCCCCGTCAACCTGGTGTACTCGGCTCGCAACCGTTCCGCGTGCATCCGCATCCCCGTCACCGGCTCGTCGCCGAAGGCGAAGCGCGTCGAGTTCCGCGTGCCGGACCCGACGGCCAACCCGTACCTCGCGTTCGCGGCCCAGCTGCTCGCGGGCATCGACGGCATCAAGAACCGCATCGAGCCGCCGGCGCCCATCGACAAGGACCTGTACGAGCTGCCCCCGGAGGAGCACGCGCAGATCGCCCAGGTGCCCGCGTCCCTCGAGGAGGCTCTCGACAACCTCGAGCGCGACCACGAGTTCCTCACGCAGGGCGACGTCTTCTCCGAGGACCTCATCGCCACCTGGATCGACTACAAGCGCGCCAACGAGATCGACCCGATCCGTCTGCGCCCGCACCCGCACGAGTTCGAGCTGTACTACGACATCTAGGCCGTAGCCCGAGGTCAGAGCATTTTTCTGGCCTAGGTGGACATACGTGTGGACATATCCGCCCCATCGAACGCCCTCACGACGCCCGAACCGAATTCTCGGAATCGGCCGTCGTGAGGGCGTTCTGCACTGCCTGCCGTGCCCGCGCCACCCCCTCGGCCGTCGCCGTGGTGTAGACCCCGAGCGTCAGGCCCGACGACTCGTGACCGGTCACGGTGTCGATGACCTTCAACGGCACCCCGGCGTCGCCCAGGATCGTGGTGTACGTCTTTCGCAGACTGTGCGCCGTAACCCTCCCCGGCAGCCCCGCTCGCTCAGCGAGTGCACGTACAGCACGTGCCATGACCGACTCATGCACGGGTGCGGGGCCGTACCGCCCGGAGAGCAGCAGCCCAACCGTGCGCTCCCCGCGCTCGGTCCCCCGCTCCACCCAGGGCAAGGTCACCTCATGGGGCGAGCGCTGCGCGGTGAGGACGGCGAGCGTCTCCGCGACGGCAGGCGCGAGTGGCACCGTCCGCAGCCCGGCCTCGGTCTTGGGCGGACACAGATAGAAGCCTCCCCCGGCACGCCGCTGGAGCTGATGCGTCACCTCTAGGCGGGTCGGCTGCGGATAGTCGAGCTCATCGACTGAGAGGCCCACGAGCTCGCCGCCCCGCAGCCCCGTGCCGACTGCTAGCCGGATGAACGCCCAGACGTCCAGGCGCCCCTCGTCGCGGGCGAGGTCGGCCAGGTGCAGCGCCTCGGCCGCGCTCGGCACGTGCTCATCCTGGCGGCGCGTCTGAGCGCGGCTCAGTCGGACCCGGTTCACGCGGGCGAACGGGCTCAGGTCGCGCCAGCCGTCGGCCACCACGGCGCCGAAGAGGGCACGCACCTGGGAATCGATCTTTCCCTGGGTACTGGGCGCTAGGTCGGTCTGCTCCAGGCGGCGCATGAAGCCCATGGCGTCGCGGTGCGTCACCTCGTCTACCCGCAGATGGCCAAGCCCTGGGTAGACGTGAAGCCGCAGCGTCGCGGCGACGTCGGCCTCCGTGAGCGGGCCGTGACGCAGCTCTGTGCGCCAGGATTCCCCGAACGCCTCAACCGTCGGGGCGCGCCCCCGCCGACGGCCGTTGTCGGCCTTGGCGACGTCGGCCCGCAGCTCGGCCTGGACGCGGCGCGCCTCCCGCAGCCCGACGACGCGCCGCTGGATGTAGGCGCGCGTGGAGGGGTTGTAGACCCGGACCCGGTAGCGCCCGTTCCCCTCGTCGGAGACACCGGGGGGAAGACTGCCCGCGCTCATGCCCGCCCCCCATTCAGAACCGCGTCCATGCCCACGGCGACAGACCTTGCGTGCTCCAGACGCTCCCGCTCATCCGACAGATCGACATCGGGATCGGCGGCGGCGTGGGCATCCAGGGCTCGGGAGAGTTTCGCCACGGCTTCGGCCAGGTTGGTCACGTCTTGGATCGCCCGACCCAGGCACTCCAGCAGTTCGGTGTCGGCGGCCTTCATCTCCACCCAAAGGTCAAACCCTTCAGTACCGCCGGGGTTGGCGATGAGCGAGGCCCCATTGACCTCAAGGACGTCCGCAAGGTGCTGAAGCTCTCGAACGGTGATCTCACGAGCACCTGACTCGATCCGGTGAATCTGGGCCTGGGAGAACGCCTGCCCCAGCCTGTCGGCCAGGCGCTGGGCCACCTGACGTTGAGTGAACCCCTTGTCGTCACGAGCTCTCCGCAGGCGGCGGCCCAGCGCTGCAACCTCGGGCGGGGGCGACTTCATCGGCTGTCGTTCTTGATCGTCTCTAGTCGTCACGTGCCAGAGTCTAGATTCGCTATGAGCATTGACGCAATGCCCCGCGCGCATCATCGTTGGTCGCACCCGAGCACCCGTGATCGTCACGTTGATTCTCTGGAGGCGTCATGAGCACCACCACCCCAGTGCGCACCTACTACTGGATCGAAGAGCTCTCCGACGAGTTGGGCATCCCCCTGGCGACGTTGCGCCACTGGCGACGCCTGGGCGAGGGCGGACCCAAGTCGTTCCTGATCGGCCGTCGCGTGGCCTACGACCGTGCCGACGTCACGCGCTGGATCAAGGCACAGCGCGACGGTGGCCGTCGATGAACAACGAGGAAGCCCCCGGCGCGGGAACGCCGGGGGCCGAGGACCAGAACGTCACCCGCCGAGGTAGCCAGACCAGTCGTACTCAGGCTACCGAGGCGGCCCGGCCGCGCACAGCCCTGGAGGCGGCCATCGTGGGGTCACGCACCGGGCGCCCGTGCCCGTACTGCGGGGCGCGTCCCGAGGCCCTGAGCCGCGCTGAGCGTCGCCTGGCTGCCCGTCAGGGCATCGGCGGTCCCGCCGGGGTCTACCGGCACGCACGGGGCTGCACGGCGGGGCACGTCGGCGCTGACGCCTACGGCCCGCCGACTGGCCCGCGCCGTGCTGGGGGTGGTCGATCATGACCACCAACAACGACACCGACGGCCCCCGCGCCGGTGGCATGCAGCGCATCACCGTGGAGCGCACCGTGCGGGCAGTGTGTCTCGACTGCGGCCACGTCATCGAGGGCGCCGCCGCCACGGGCGCCGCCGCGAGCCATGCCCGTTCCAAGCGCCATGCGATGCGCGTGGACTACTCCACGACGTTCGTCTACGCGCCGGACGGCTACCTGACCCAGGTGTTGGGGGGTGGACGGTCGTGACGACCACGAGGCCGTCCGTCCTGGACGTCGCCCTGGAGCTCAACGCGGCCGGATTCTCCACTGTGCCCATCCGTGCCGACGGGTCCAAGGCCCCGGCCGTGAAGTGGACCGAACGCCAGCACCAGCTGCCGACCGAGGCCGAGGTGCGTGCCGACCACGATGACCCGGCGCGCGGGCTGGGCATCGTCAGCGGGGTCGTGTCGGGGTACTGCGAGCTGCTGGAGTTCGAGGGCCGGGTCATGCACCGGTTGCGCGACGTCGCCGCAGCCTTGCACGACGCCGAGCTGGGCGACGTGTGGGCGCGGGTCGTGACCGGCTGGTCCGAGAGCTCCCCGTCGGGCGGGATGCACCTGCGCTACCGCATCGCCGACGGTGACGTGGCGCCCAACTACCGCATCGCTCAGCGCCCGGCGACGCCCGACGAGCTAGGCGAGCACGTCGCCCAAGAACGCGACCGGATCGGCCGGGCGGGCTGGGACGAGGACAAGATCCGGCGGGCGCTCCAGCATCTGGAGACGCTGACGGTCCACGACGTGCCCAAGGTGCTCGCCGAGACGCGCGGTGAGGGCGGGTACGCGGTCGCCTGGCCGTCGAACGGGACGTGCCACCCGTCCGGCGGGTCGTGGGACTGGATGGCCGGAGGCCCCGACACCATCGCCACCATCACGGGCGCCGAGCGAGCTGGCCTCCACCGGGTCGTGCACGACGTGCTGGACGAGACGGCGCCGCGTGAGCCTGGCCCGCCGCGAGGTGGGCCACCCCCGACTGCCTCGGGCGAGACAGTCGGGAACCGGCCCGGCGACGACTTCAACGCCCGCACGTCGTGGGCCGAGGTGCTGGAGCCGTACGGCTGGCAGGCGGGCGAGCTGACGCCGGGCGGGCAGCTGTGGACGCGGCCGGGCAAGCAGCCCGCCGAGGGGCACAGCGCCATCGTCAACGCCCAGACAGACCGGCTGAAGGTGTTCTCCACCTCGGTGGCCGAGCTGTCCGCCGAGGAGGGCACCTACGACCAGTGGGCGGTCTATGCGCACTACGAGCACGGCGGCGACTTTCGGGCCGCCGCGTCGGCGCTACGGGCGGCGGGCTACGGGAGCTCCGACGACGGGCTGCTGGCTGAGTTCAGCGGGGCGGACTCCCAGGCGGCCCAGCTCGACACCGACACCAACCAGGAGGACGAGCACCCAGACGACGCACGCGAGCCCGTGGCGCTCGCCGCCGCCGAGGCGGTGTTCCGGCGCTGGCTCGGATCGACGTTCGACCTAGACGCGCTGAGGGCAACGCTCGCGGTCGTGGCCGTCGAACGGATGGACGGCGATCCCGTCTGGCTGCTGGTGCTGTCCGGCTCGGGCAACGCCAAGACCGAGGTTGTCTCGGCCGCCACCGGGGCCGGTGCCCACGTCGTGTCCACACTGTCCGGCGAGGCAGCACTGTTGTCCGGCACCCAGCTCCGCGACCGCTCCAAGAACGCCACTGGCGGGCTGCTGCGTGCCATGGGGGCACGCGGCGTCCTGGTGTTGAAGGACGTGACGTCGATCTTGTCGATGCACCGCGAGAAGCGCGCCGAGGTGCTGGCCGCGCTGCGCGAGGTAGCCGACGGCCGATGGGTGCGCCCCGTAGGGGCCAGCGGCGGCGAGGAACTTGCGTGGGAGGGCCGCATCGCCGTCATCGGCGCCGTGACCTCGGCGTGGGACGAGCACTATTCCGTCATCGCACAGATGGGCGACCGGTTCGCCATCTTGCGTGTGGACTCCGGCGAGGCGGCCCAGAGGATTGACGCCGGGCTGTCTGCGCTCGACGGGCTCGGGGGCGAGACCACCATGCGCGCCGAGCTGGCCGCCGCGTTCGGTGGCGTCATCGCCGGGGCGGCGACGAGCACGCCCCCCAACCTCAGCCGCGACGAGCAGATGAAGATTCTCTCTGCGGCCGACCTCGTGACCCGCGCCCGTACCCACGTCAGCACCGACATGCGCGGCGATCCCGTCTCGGCGAGCGCGCCCGAGTCGCCCACGAGGTTCGCCAAGCAGGTGGCCCAGATCGTGCGGGGCGCAATCTCCATCGGCATGGAGCGGACCAAGGCACTACGGCTGGGCCTACGGGTGGCGCGGGATTCCATGCCCCCGCAGCGCATCGCCGTCCTGGAGGCCATGGCCCGCACCGGCGGGCCGATGTCCACGGTGGAGCTGAGCCGACAGCTCAACCTGCCCCAGACCACCGTGCGCCGCGAGTGCGAGAAGGCCCAGATGCTCCGGCTGGTCTACCTCGTCGCCGACCCCAACGACCGGCACGACCCACTGGGCTTCACCCCGAGGGAGGCCAAGGTCTACGAGCTGCTGCCCAGCATCGATCCGACGGTGCTACTCGCCTCCGCACCCGACGCTGGCAACTCGCCATGAGCAGCCTCACCCCACGCCCCCAAACCGGAGGTGTCGGGAACACCCCTTACGCCGCTCGCTCGCGCACGCCCCTTATTTCTCCCCTACGCAACCAGACACCCCCGGCGTCGGCACGACCTGCGCAAACGTCGGTTCTTGCAACCCACTCGAATGGAGCTCCACGATGGCAACCGCAACCCTCACGCCCGTAGCCGGGAGCCCTTGCCGGGCTGCCATATCTGAGAATCTTCTGGGAGAATTCACAAAGATCGGAGAGGGCGCACGATGAGCTCGACACGATGGGGAGCACGACGGCGGGCGCTGACGATGCTCGCCCCCTACTTGAGCGACGACGACGTGGAGGCAGCCGCACGGGCGCTCGCGGCCGAGGCTGGCCTGGAGGTCGCTACGGTGCTGGAGCTGCACGAGCTGGACGGCGACGAGGACGCGGAGGCCGAGCCCCACGGCGAGGCCGGACCCACCCTGCCGTCCGACCCCGACAACCCCCACGACGTCGGCACGCCCGTGCCTGACGACGGCCTCGCCGACGACCCGATGGAGCTCAGCGCCCGGCCCGTCGGCCACGTCGCCACCGACGCCTCAGACGAGGACGAGGACGACAACCCCGACGACACCGACGAGGCCGCGCGCGCCCAGATGGACGAGCAGGCCATGGCGGAGCGCCGCCGCGCGTTGCTGGCCGAGTCCGACGAGCTGCTGGCCAAGGGTCGCCAGTGGCGCGACCTGACGGCCACCAAGGAGACACGACGATGAACGGCTACCCCACCACACCCGACCAGCGAGCCAGCCTCGCACGCGACATCCACGCCAACCTGCCCGAGGACCGGCGCCTTGCGCTCCGCGCCGACGATCTGGAACGCCTCGCGGCAGGCCTGCCCGACCAGCTCAGCGACGACGAGGTGGTGGAGGCCCTGTTCCGCTGGACGGCCACGGCCGACCGGGCCGACGTCCCGCGGACCACGAGGCGGTCAGGCTTTGACGCCGTGGTGGCGGCCCGCGCCCGGCGCGAGGAACGACGCGGGGTGTTCGACGCCTACGACCCCCGGTCCCGGACCGTGACGGGCACCGTCATGCCCGTCGGCGCGGTGTCGTACCACCGGGACCACACCGTCATCCACACCGGCGAGATGGACGTCACCGGCGTCAGCATTGCCGACGTCCCGGTGCACTGGAGCCACGTCCGGAACGTGCGCTGCGGCTCCCTCGTCGGCATCGAACGGCGCCCCGAAGGACTCAAGGTCTGGCTGGAGTTGAACACCGGCGAATTGGAGGACCGCGCCCTGGCCCTGGTGGACCTCGGCAGGGTGGGCCTGAGCGCCGGATTCAACGCCAGGATGACGACCCTCCGCGCGGCTGCGATCACCGGTCAGCGGCGCGCGGAGCGCATGCGGCTGGGCGAGGTGTCTCTGACCGAGACGCCCGCGTTCGGCCTGGCCGACACCGCCGTCACCCGCGTGGCCGACGTGCCCCGGTTCGCCACCGAGGCCCTACGGCGCGAGCGCGACGACGAGCACGAGCTGCGCGCCCTAGAGTCCGGAGCGCTGAGCATGGCCGCCGGGCACGCTCAGACGAGGTACTACCCCGGCGCTCGGATTCACGTCCGGTAGCCCCACAGACCACGGCGCCCCCCCTGCACCCCTTCCCCGCGCCACGAGGGCGCCCCCTGCCAGCAGCACCCCCCCGGGGGTGTCGAGGCGCCCCAGGTGTCAGCACCCCGTCATTCGACCCGCCATTCGGCGTTGTAGTCGGGCTCCCCAGCCAGAGGCAGGGCCAACCCCTTCAGCGCGTCGAAATACCCGTCGAGGCGGCCCGAGAGCCGTTCAAGGGTCGGTGGTCCGCCGAAGACCGGCGCCTCTGCGACGAATGGGTTGCCGTAGTTCGGGTGCTCCCGGAACTCGGCCAGGGTGTCCTCGTAGGCCGTGAGGACCAGGCGCACCGCCTCGGGATCGGCCAGCTTGTCGGCGTTGGCGCGCAGGAAGTCGGGCAACTCGTTGATGTCTCTGGATTCCATCGCTCCATGCTCACGCGTCGGGGACGCCACGTCGCGGCACCACCGGGTGGTTTTTTGAGCCAGGGGGCCCGGGCAGCCCCGAGCCACTGTTTATTTCTCTGCGAAAGGTTGAAGACTGAATTAGTTTCGCCCTGGCACGAAGGTGCCGGAGCATACTTTCACCCGGGTGAACTGGATGTTGGCCTGCCGAAACGCTACAACTCGACGGCTATAACTGGTGGGCCTAGCGTCTCGCGACCGGAGGACACCGATGCCCACCCGCCCGACCTATTTTCCTGCCCTCAAGACCAAGCAGGGCGAACTCACCGCGCTGGAACACGTTCCTGACGAGCAGAGGACGAACACTGTTCCAATCCTCGACCTCGACTATGAGGAGGGCGAGGCTCTGGGAGGGCGGACGACGTCCAAGCTGACGACCATTCTCGAACGCGCATGGGCCGGCGGACGGCTTGTCCTCGACGCGACAGCAGCGGACGCCAGCACCGATGGCACGGACCAGTACCGGACGCTCCTGGAGAAGCTCCGCCCCACGGACGTCGCGGTAGTGCCTGCCGCGAGCGTTGCATCGTCCGCGGATTTCCTCGCCATGCTCGGCGACACCCACCGAACCGACAACAACGGCGTGTGCATCCGCCTGACGAGTGAGGAGCTCGCGGCCGGGGTGGCCGCGGATCTCGATACCACGCTCGGCCGCCTGGGCCTCCAGCCCGAGGACGTCGACCTCGTGATCGACTTCGGCCAGACCGACGAGGTCAGCATGTCGTTGCACGCTGCCATCCTCCGGCTCGCCCTCCCGTCCGTGCCCTACCTCGACCGCTGGCGGCACCTCGTGGTCCTCAGCGGAGCGTTCCCGGCCAGCCTTTCGAACCCCCGCAAGACCGTCTCCATCGTTCGTGCGGACAGCGGGCTGTGGAGACAGGTCACCTCGGACCGCACAATCGCACGGGTTCTCGATTACGGCGACTACGGCGTCACCCACCCGGCGGCGGCCGCCCCGACGGGCGGGTTCCGCTCGGCGCCCAACGTGCGCTATACGCAGGACGATGTCTGGACCACCATGAAGTGGACGCTCCGTCCCGACGAGGGACACGACGGCATGTACGACGTGGCGCGCACGCTCCGCGACGCGGGCGTCTTCGACGCCCCGTCCTTCTCCTGGGGTGACGCCGAACTCCACAGGCGAGCTGACCGCGATGGTGGGCCCGGGGGCGGCGCTCAGTGGAAGGCCTGGTCAACCTCGCATCACCTCGCGAAGGTCAACGCGCGTCTCTCCAGCCTGGGCGAGCCTTAAGCCTTCCGCGTACCACGTCGCGTAGTTCGTCAACCTGCACAACATCGGCGAGCCGCTGCCAGACCTGCCACCGCGGCTTAGTTCTGACTCCCCGATCAGCCCCCCGCTGGCTCAACTCCTCCAGCGCTTCATCCCGCCAGAGGAGTTGAGCCAGCGCCATGGGATCGACGTCGTCGTTCCGAGTTCCCATGCGCTCTAGCTCGACGCTCGTAGTCATATCCGTCTCGCGCGCGACGTAGATCCCCCACCAGTCGGGCAGCATCGCAACCGCGCTCTTCCGGTGGTTCTCCGCCACAACGAGCGTGGCGTGGTCCAGGACGCGCGAGTAGACCGCTACCTGATTCGGCAAGCGACGCAGGTTGTCCCGTGCGCTCTTGAGCTCGAAGCCCGAGAGCGCCCCGTTCACGACCGCGACATCGACTCGCACCTGCCCGCAGAGGCCCAGTTCGTCCACGATCAGCGTGTCAGCGTCGCCGCCGTGCTCTTCATCGAGCCGCGCGCGCAGCGCCGTCCGCACATCAAGGTCACGCATGCGGCCACGCTAGTCCACCGAGGACCAGGGGCACCGCAAGAGGGCGCGACGCGACGGGTGGACTTCAACACGCTCGGCCCGCCCTCCGAGGCGCCCGGCCACCTGGCGTTCGCAAGCCGCATGTGCGCAAGAGAGTCTGCCCGCGCCTGTCCGATTTCCGCTAGCCACCAGGTCCGAGTGGACATGCGGGTGGACATATCCCGGAACCAATGACCGTTGGGCACAGTCGCTCACCATCCGTCAAACAGACTGGTCAGGCAGCATTTCGCAGGTCAGCGACCCCACCCCGACAGTTCGAGCTGTACTACGACATCTGATCGGCTGCCCTGGTAGTGCTGGCTGACGTCGTCGGAACGGCGGCTGACCTGTTCGCGCCTAGCGCGTACACGTCGGCCGCCGTTCTGCTTGTCCCACAACCGAGGTGCTCGGCCGTTGCGCGGAAGGCAGGCGCTAACCTCCGGGAATGACAACGGCCGGAGGCGGGGACCGCCTGACCATCGCTGCGGCAGTTGTCGGAGCAGCCGCATGGGCCGCGACTCTTTCCGGGCGGCTCGCGATGGCTGTCGCTGCCGATGGCAGCGCCCCGACGCCAGTCGTGTGGCTGGCATGGCCCCGCGGTGACGCCAGGCTGCTCCGGTGGTATGCCGGTGCCGCCGCCGTCGTCCTGACCGCGATCGTCGTAGCCCGCATCGCGCGACGGCGCTGGGCTGCCGTCGCCACGGCAATCGTCGCCGTCGCCCTGGTCATCCCGGCCTCGTCCGTCCCGTATCCCGGCGCCGCGGCGACGTTCGATCTGATGCGCGCGAGCCTGGCTGCCGTCCCGATCGATCCTGCCGTGGAGAGCGCCGCACCAGAGCGGCACCTGTCACTGCCGGACAACCTGTCGGCCGCCTCGGTCGACGGAACCGTCGACGTCGACACGACGGGATCGGTGTTCGTCCCGCAGTGGACCGCACTCATCGACGATGCCGGAGGATTCTGGTTCGCCCCCGCAGGCTCTCCTCAGGGTCGCGACATGAGGGGAATGAGCTGCGCGGATCCGATTCGTGTCGCGGCGCAGTGGTGGGCATGCGGGATGCAGATCGAACCCGGACCACACTGGTGAACCTGTGCACGTCACCCCGGCCACGGACTCGGCGTCGGAGCCGTACCTAGCTCGCCGCTCACCGACGCGTCACGGCGCCCGCCCACAGCCACACGAAGCCCTCACGGCCGTGGCCGTCCACGTAGCGCACGTGCACCTGGCTGTCCGTCCACGCGGTCGCCTCGCCGTCGACGAGCTGCTCGCCGGACTGACGTGACGTGATCCACGCCCGCACGGGGATGCCGCGGTCCGGCCGCGTGACGTGCGCACCCTGGCGGGACTTGCCCGGCGCGCCCTCGGCCGCGTCGCGCAGCGGCACGCGGTCGACCGCACCCGACGGCCGCCCGCTCGGCCGCCCCTCCCTCTGTCCCACGCCACAAGGATAGCCGGGTCTCGAACATGCGTTCGAACAATGGCCGGTGGCGCACCCGAGCCGCCCGCGGACGTGAGGGTTCACCCTGAATTCCCCCTGAACGGCGGCGTCGAGGGGTTCCCGCGGCTGACCTGCGGGGCTACGGTCGGGCTCGTGCCAGTCATCACCACCGATGAGCTCACCAAGCGGTACCCGCGGGTCACGGCGCTCGACCGGCTGTCGATCGAGGTCGGGGACGGCGTCACCGGCCTCGTCGGCGCCAACGGGGCGGGCAAGTCGACACTGATCAAGATCCTCCTGGGCCTCGCCGCGCCGACGTCCGGCACGGCGACCGTCCTCGGGCACGACATCCGCGCAGACGGCGCCGCGCTCCGCTCGCGGGTCGGGTACATGCCCGAGCACGACTGCCTGCCGAGCGACGTGTCGGCCACCGAGATCGTGGTCCACCTCGCCCGCGTGTCAGGGCTCCCCGCGGACGCAGCCCGCGAGCGCGCGGCGGACACGCTGCGGCACGTCGGGCTGTACGAGGAGCGCTATCGCCCGGTCGGCGGGTACTCCACCGGGATGAAGCAGCGCGTGAAGCTCGCGCAGGCCCTGGTGCACGACCCGGACGTCGTCTTCCTCGACGAGCCCACCAACGGCCTCGACCCGGCCGGCCGCGACGAGATGCTCGACCTGGTCCGCCGCATCTACGACGAGTTCGGCATCTCCGTGCTCGTGACCTCGCACCTGCTCGGCGAGCTCGAACGCATCTGCGATCACGTGGTCGTGGTCGATGCGGGCGTGCTGCTGCGCTCGTCCACCGTCGCCGACTTCACCCGCGCCAGCGCGCAGCTCGCCGTCGAGGTGACCGCGGACGCCGACGACGCGGCGGCGGCGCTGACGGCCGCCGGGCTACGGGTCTCGCGCGAGGGCGCGCTGCTCCTCGTCGGGCTTGACGGCGACGCGACCTACGACGTGGTCCGTGACGTCGTCGCGGACCACGGGTACGGGCTGGTCCGGCTGACGCCGCGCCGCCACCACATCTCCGAGGTGTTCGACCAGGAGGTTGACGATGCCGCCGTCTGACCCGCCCGCCGGCGTCATCCATGACATCGGCTACCGCGAGTACCAGGGCCCGCGGCTCGGCCGACGCGGGATCACCCTCGGGCTCTACAGCCACACGCTGCGGGGCGTCTTCGGTCTGGGCCGCGCGCCGCGGTCGAAGGTCGTGCCCATGGGCCTGGTCACCCTGATGCTGCTGCCGGCCGTGATCATCGCCGTCGTCACCGTGGTCCTGGCCGGCCAGGGAGCGATCACCGGCCCGGTGCTGCCGTACACGCGATACGCGATGGTGACGCAGGCCGCCGTCGCCATCTTCCTTGCCGTGGCCGCGCCGCAGGCCGTGTCCCTCGACCTGCGGTTCCACACCCTGCCGCTGTACCTTGCGCGGCCGCTGGAACGGGTGGACTACGCACGCGCGAAGCTCTCGGCGGTCGCGACGGCGGTCTTCCTCCTCCTCGCGGCGCCGCTGCTGGTCATGTACCTCGGCGCGCTCGCCGCGGGCTTCGACGCCGGCCGGCAGACGGTCGACCTGCTCGAGGCGCTGGTCGGCGCCCTCCTGTTCGCGGCGATCCTCTCCGGCGTCGCGGTCCTCATCGCGTCGTGGACGGCGCGCCGCGGGTTCGGCGTGGCCGCCATCGTCACCGTCCTCGCTCTCACCTACGCCGTCGTCACCAGCCTCCAGGCCCTGGTGGCGTTCGACGCCGACGACCCGGCCACCGCCGGGTGGATCGGCCTGTTCTCGCCGATGACGCTCGTGGACGGCGTCCAGGTCTGGGCGTTCGGCGCCGAGCCGTCGTCCCCGGCCGGGCCGTCCGGCGGCGCCGCCGGCGTCGTCTTCCTCGCTGTCACCCTCGGGGTGATCGCGCTCTGCTACGCGGCGGTCGCCGCCCGATACCGGAGGGTGCGGCTCTGATGGCCACGCTGCGGATCGACGCCTGCTCCCGCTGGTTCGGCAACGTCGTCGCCGTCAACGACGTCACGATGTCGGTGGGCCCGGGCATCACCGGGCTGCTCGGGCCCAACGGCGCCGGGAAGTCCACGCTGATCCACATGCTCGGCGGCTTCCTGCCGCCGTCGGCCGGATCAGTGACGCTCGACGGCGTGCCCACCTGGAAGAACCAGGAGATCTACCGCGCCCTCGGGATCGTCACCGAGCGGGAGGCGACGTACGACTTCCTCACGGGCCACCAGGTCGTACGCGCGAGCGCCGAGCTGCAGGGCCTGCCCGACCCGGGCGCGGCGACCGACCGTGCCCTCGTCACCGTCGACATGGCGGATGCCCAGGACCGCAAGGTGGGCGAGTACTCCAAAGGCATGAAGCAGCGCGTGAAGATGGCCGCCGCGCTGGTGCACGACCCGGCCGTGCTGCTCCTGGACGAGCCGTTCAACGGCATGGATCCCCGGCAACGCCTGCACCTCATCGGGCTGCTGCGCACCATGGGCGACGAGGGCCGCACCGTGCTGTTCAGCTCGCACATCCTCGAGGAGGTCGAGCAGCTGGCGCACCAGATCGAGGTCGTCGTCTCGGGCCGCCACGCGGCGTCCGGCGACTACCGCGAGATCCGCCGGCTCATGACCGACCGGCCCCACCGCTACACCATCTCCTCGAGCGACGACCGTACGCTCGCCTCCGCCCTGGTGGCCGACGGCTCGACCGCAGGGGTCAGCCTCGACGGTGGCGGGCTGCGGGTGCAGGCGAGCGAGTTCCTGCGGTTCGCCGCGCTCCTGCCCCGCGTCGCGCGCGACGCTGGTGTCCGCCTGTACGAGGTCGCTCCCGCCGACGAGTCGCTGGAGAGCGTGTTCTCCTACCTCGTGGACAGCTCGTCCCGCACCACCTCGACTGCACGGAGGGACCCGTCGTGAACGGCACCGTCGTCCGCCTGACCGCCCGCGGGATGCTGGGCGGCCGACGCGTGTGGCTGCTCGCGGCCCTCGCTTTGCTCATGGTCGGCATCGCCGTCCTCGCGCGCGTCCTGGTCCCCGTCACCGAGGCCCAGGCGGCGACCCTGCTCCAGGGCGTGACCTTCGGGACGTTCCTGCCGCTGTTCGGTCTCGTCGTCGGCACCGGCGCGATCGCCCCCGAGATCGACGACGGCTCGATCGTGCACCTGCTGGCGAAGCCGGTCTCCCGGCACACGATCGTCCAGAGCAAGCTCGCCGTGGCGCTCGGGGCGGTGCTCGCGTTCGCTGTGGTGCCGACCGTCGTCGCGACCTTCGTGCTCGGCCTCGGCCCGCGGGCCGCGCTCGCGTTCGGCCTGGGGGCGCTCGCTGCCGGCGCGGTGTACGCCGTGCTCTTCCTGCTCCTGTCGGTCCTCACCCGGCACGCGGTGATCATCGGCCTGGTGTACGCCCTGCTCTGGGAGAGCCTCGTGGGCAGCTTCGTACCCGGGGCGCGGAACCTCAGCGTGCAGCAGTGGGCCCTGTCGTTGACGGGGTCGATCGCACCACCCGGCCTGGTCTCGTCCGACGTCGGCACCGGCCTCGCGCTCGCCCTCGTGGTCGGCGGGTTCGCCGCCGCGACCTGGTACGCCGGGCACCGTCTCCGGCTGCTCACCCTCGCGTCCGCCGAGTGACCCTCAGCGGGTCCGGTCGTCGCCCTCCGGCGCGTCGTGGCCCGCGGCGTGCTCGGTGTCCGTCGCCGGCGCAGCGTCGTGCCCCTCGTCGTGCCCGTCGTCGTGCGACTTGCCGAACGGCAGCACGTGCATCACCGCGACGACGACGGCCCCGACGATGACGCCGACGAGGGCGGAGAAGAACGTGTTGACCAGCCAGCCGAGGAACCCGCCGATGCCGGGCACCGCGTGCGCGACGGCCTCCTCGAGGTGGTGGACGAACTCGTAGGGCGCGTGCCAGCCGAGTTCGTCGGTGCCGGTCAGGAGGATGTGACCACCCACCCACAGCATCGCCACGGTGCCGACGACGGAGATGACGGCGAGGACCTTGGGCATCCCCGCCACCAGTGCGCGGCCCACCCGCTGGCTGGTGCGGGAGTCGCGGCCCGCGAGCGCGAGCCCCATGTCGTCCATCTTCACGATGAGGCCGACGACGCCGTAGACCACGACGGTGATCACGAGCGCGACGACGAGCAGGATCACGAGCCGGGAGAAGAACGGCTCGTGCGCCACCTCGTTGAGGGCGATCACCATGATCTCGGCGGACAGGATGAGGTCGGTGCGGACGGCGCCGGCGACGAGCGTCTTCTCGGCCTCCGGCCCGACGGTCGCGGCGGGTGCGTCGTGGCCCTCGTGCCCGCGCAGGCGGCCCCAGATCTTCTCGGCACCCTCGAACGCGAGGTACGTGCCGCCCACCATGAGGATGGGTGTGAGCAGCCACGGAGCCCACTGGCTGAGGATCAGCGCCACCGGGAGGATGTAGAACACCTTGTTCCGGATCGAGCCCCAGGCGATCTTCTTGACGATGGGGATCTCGCGGCTCGCGGCGACGCCGTGCACGTACTGCGGCGTCACGGCCGTGTCGTCGACGACGACGCCCGCAGCCTTCGCCGTCGCCTTCGCGGCCGCGGCTCCGACGTCGTCCAACGATGCGGCGGCGAGCTTCGCGATCGCGGCGACGTCGTCGAGCAGTCCGAGCAGTCCGGCGCTCACGCGGCCGCCCCCACCCGGTGCTGGCGGGCGGGCGATGCGCCCACGGGCGGCTTCGAAGGCTGGTTCATGGACCTATCGTGCCGTACCTGCGGACCTCCACAGGTCCCCTGTCCGGACCGGTGCGCGCGCAGGTCACACCTCGCCGTAGAAGACGCGCTCCACGACGGCGCGGGCGCGCCGCGCGGTGCGCAGGTACAGCTCTTCGAGCTCGCCACCCGTGCCGACGTCCCCGAGCAGTCCGGCCACTCCGGTGAGGTCCCGGGAGTCGTGCGGCAGCTGGTCGACCTGGGTGCCGGTGGTGCGTCCGGACCACAGCACGACGGCGGACCGCAGGCGCGAGGCCAGCACCCAGGCGTCGCGCAGCTGTGCCGCGTCGTCGATGTCGAGCAGGCCGGCCTGCGCCGCCGCGTCGAGGGCCGCCACCGTGCCGGTGGTGCGCAGACCGGGCACGCTCGCAGCGTGCTGGAGCTGGAGCAGCTGGGCGGTCCACTCCACGTCGGCGACCCCGCCCCGGCCGAGCTTGAGGTGCCGCGCCGGGTCGGCGCCGCGGGGCAGGCGCTCCGCCTCGACGCGCGCCTTGATGCGCCGCACCTCGCGCAGGCGGGCGTCGTCGAGCCCGCCGTCCGGGTAGCGCAGCGGGTCGACCATCGCCTCGAACCGAGGCCCGAGTGCGTCCGAGCCGGAGACGTCGCCCGCCACGGGGCGCGCGCGCAGCAACGCCTGCGCCTCCCAGACGCTGGACCAGCGACCGTAGTACTCGGCGTAGGACGCGAGGGTGCGCACCAGGGGCCCCTGTCGGCCCTCTGGCCGGAGGTCGGCATCGACGGGGAGCGCGGGCTCCGGCCCCACCTCGGACAGCAGCGCCCGCAGCCGCGTGGCCACCCGTGCCGCGAAGTCCTGGGCGAGCTTCGGCTCGGCGTCGGGTTGCGGGTCGTGCACGAACATCACGTCGGCGTCGGATCCGTACCCCATCTCCCGCCCGCCCAGGCGTCCCATCGCGACGACGAGGAGCCGCGTCGGGTTGGCGTCGGGCGAGGCCCCCAGGCCGAGCTCCGCCCGGGCGGTGTGCTCGGCGACCCGCAGGCCCCCGACCAGCACGACGTCGGCGGCGTCGGAGATCGCCGCCGCGGCGTCGACGGGCTGCAGCAGCCCGAGCACCTCCGCCGCACCGGTGCGGGCCAGCTCCCGGCGGCGCAGGGCGCGCAGCCGTTGCGCCGCGGGCTGCGGTTCGTCGGCCCGCGTGAGGAGCGCGTCCACCTCGGCGGCCAGCCGCTGCGGCCCCCGCGGCTCCAGGCCGGAGGTGTCCGCCAGCCAGCGCACCGACTCCGGCGACCGCGCCAGCGCGTCGGCGAGGTAGGTGGACGACGCCAGGAGCTGGGTGAGGTGGTAGGCGGCGTTCTCGGAGTCGCGCAGGAGACGCAGGTACCAGGGCGTGGTGCCGAGCTCCTCGGAGAGCTTGCGGAACGCCAGCAGGCCCGCGTCGGGATCGGCACCCTCCGCGAACCAGCCCAGCAGCACGGGCAGCAGCTGGCGCTGCAGCGCCGCCCGCCGCGACGTGCCGGAGGTGAGCGCCAGCACGTGCCGCATCGCGCCGTCCGGGTCGCGGTACCCCACGGCCGCGAAGCGTTCGCGCGCCACGTCGGGCGACAGCGACAGCTCGGCGTCAGACAGCTGGGCTGACGCCGGAAGCAACGGCCGGTAGAAGACCTCCTCGTGCAGGGCGCGCACCTCGCGACGCGTCGCGCGCCACCGCTCCAGCAGCCCCGCCGCGCCCTCGGAGCGCATGTTCAGCGACCGGGCGAGGCGGCGCAGGTCTTCCTCGGCGGTGGGCAGCAGGTGCGTGCGCCGCAGCCGGAACAGCTGCACCCGGTGCTCCAGCGCCCGCAGGAACCGGTAGCAGACCGCCATCCGGGCCGCGTGCTCCCGCCCGACGTACCCCCCGGCCGCGAGCGCCGCCAGCGCGGCCAGCGTGTGCGGCGAGCGGATCTGCGGGTCGGCGCGGCCGTGCACCAGCTGGAGCAGCTGGACGGTGAACTCGACGTCGCGCAGCCCGCCCTTGCCGAGCTTGATCTGCCGGTCCGCCTCCGCGGCGGGCACGTGCGCCTCGACGCGGCGCCGCATCGCGCGGGCGTCCTCGACGAAGTGCTCGCGGTGCACGGCCGACCAGATGAACGGGTCCACCGCGGCGCGGTAGTCGCGGCCCAGGGTCGTGTCGCCGGCGATCGGCCGCGCCTTGAGGAGCGCCTGGAACTCCCAGGTCTCGGCCCACCGCTCGTAATACGCGACGTGGCTCGCGAGCGTGCGCACCAGGGGGCCCTGGGCGCCCTCGGGTCGCAGCGCGGCGTCGACGGGCCACAGGGCCGGCTCCGCGGACGGCGCGGAGCACACGCGCTGCAGGCGCGTGGCCAGGCGGGTGCCGACGGCGAGCGCCGTCTCCTCGTCGAGGGTGCCGCCGCCGGGCAGCTCGCCCGGCTCGCACACGTAGACGACGTCGACGTCGGAGACGTAGTTGAGCTCGCGGCCGCCGGTCTTGCCCATGCCGATCACGGCGAGCCGGACGCCGCGGCCGTGGTCGTCGAGGTCGGCTCGTGCGACGGCAAGCGCCGCCTCGAGCGCGGCGGAGGCGAGGTCGGCGAGGGCGGCGGCGACGACGGGCAGCCGGGTCAGCGGCTCGCCGGCGGTGAGGTCGTCGGCGGCGAGGGCGAGGAGGCGCTCGCGGTAGGCGCGCCGCAGCGCGTCAGTGGTGGTGGCCGCCCCGGCGTCGGGCCACGCGACGCCCGGTGCGCCGTCCGGGTCGGCCGCCACGGGCACGTCGGCCTCGGGGTCGGCGCCGACCGCGCGCAGGAGCGCCTCGCGCACGGCGACGGGGCCGGCGATGGTCCGCGGGCCGGGGTCGCCGTCGGCGGCGGGGCTCTCGCCGTCGCCGTCCGGGTCGCCGGTGGGACTGGCGGCGCCGTCGGGGACGGCGACGACGTCGAGGAGCTCCGGCCGACGGATCACCTCGTCGCCGAGGGCGGACGACGCACCGAGCACCGCGAGGAGGCGGGTCCGGCCGTGCGGCGACGGGGCGTCGAGCAGCTCGCCCAGACGCTCCCGCGCCGCGGGGGCCTCCACGAGACGGACGAGCTGCAGGAGGGCGAGGTCCGCGTCGGCGCACGCCCCCAGCACGGCCAGCAGGGCGTCCTCGCGGCCCGGCACGCCGAGCACCTCCTGCAGCGCGGCGTCCGCCCAGAGCGTCCCCGACCGCGTGAGGTCGGCGAACCCGGCGTGCAGCAGCCGGCCGGTGAGGGTCGAGCGCCGGGCGGTCACAGGAACTGCAGGAACCGGCGCAGCTCGTAGGGCGTGACCTGGGCGCGGTAGGCGTCCCACTCCTGCCGCTTGTTGCGCAGCACGAAGTCGAAGACGTGCTCGCCCAGCGTCTCGGCCACGAGCTCGGAACGTTCCATGAGCTCGATCGCCTCGTTCAGCGACTGCGGGAGCGGGGCGATGCCGAGCGCGCGGCGCTCCCGGTCGGTCAGCTCCCAGACGTCGTCGCCGGTGGCCTCCGGCAGCTCGTAGCCGTCCTCGATCCCCTTGAGGCCTGCGGCCAGGAGCACCGCGAACGCGAGGTAGGGGTTGGTGGCCGAGTCGAGGGCGCGGTACTCCACGCGGGCGGAGTTGCCCTTTCCCGGCTTGTACATCGGCACGCGCACGAGGGCGGAGCGGTTGTTGTGCCCCCAGCAGATGTAGCTCGGCGCCTCGGCGCCTCCCCACAGTCGCTTGTAGGAGTTCACGTACTGGTTCGTCACGGCCGTGATCTCGGCCGCGTGGACGAGGAGGCCGGCGATGAACTGGCGCGCCGTCTTCGAGAGCTCGAACTGTGCGCCCGGCTCGTGGAAGGCGTTGCGGTCGTCCTCGAACAGGGACAGGTGCGTGTGCATGCCCGAGCCCGGCTGGTCGACCATCGGCTTGGGCATGAACGACGCGAAGACGCCCTGCTCGAGCGCCACCTCCTTGACCACCGTGCGGAAGGTCATGAGGTTGTCCGCCGTGGTGAGCGCGTCCGCGTACCGGAGGTCGATCTCGTTCTGGCCGGGCCCCGCCTCGTGGTGGGAGAACTCCACCGAGATGCCCATGGACTCGAGCATCGTGATCGCGGCCCGGCGGAAGTCGTGCGTGCTGCCGCGCGCCAGGTGGTCGAAGTACCCGCCGTTGTCGACCGGGACGAGGGGCTCCTCCGGGGAGGAGACCTGGTTGAACAGGTAGAACTCGACCTCGGGGTGCGTGTAGAAGGTGAAGCCCCGGTCGCTCGCGCGTGCGAGCGCGCGCTTGAGCACGTTGCGCGAGTCCGCGAGCGACGGCTCCCCGTCCGGCGTGAGGATGTCGCAGAACATGCGGCCCGTGCCGTGCCGGTCACCGCGCCACGGCAGCACCTGGAACGTCGTCGGGTCGGGCTTGGCGATCATGTCCGCCTCGTAGACCCGCGTCAGCCCCTCGATGGAGCTGCCGTCGAACCCGATGCCCTCCGTGAACGCCTGCTCGAGCTCGGCCGGGGCGACCGCCACCGACTTCAGCACCCCGAGCACGTCGGTGAACCAGAGCCGGATGAAGCGGATGTCGCGCTCCTCGACCGTGCGGAGCACGAACTCCTGCTGCCTGTCCATGAACCCATCCTGCCCGAGAAGTGTTAACGGCGGATGTCGTGCGCCCCGGTCCGGGCCCGCGGAGCCCCGACCTCGGCGGATACCCGGTACCGCCGGTCGGAGGCATAGGCTGACCGCCATGTCGAACCCCGGTCACGACGCCGCCGCCGACGCCGCCGCGCCCTCCCCCGCCGCCGACCTGACCCGCCGCCGCCGCGTGCGGGTCCACCACCTGGCCGAGGCCAAGGAGCGCGGCGAGAAGCTCACGATGCTCACGGCGTACGACGCCGTCACGGCGCGGCTCTTCGACGCCGCGGGCCTGGACCTGCTCCTCGTCGGCGACTCGATCGGCAACACCATGCACGGGCACTCCACGACGCTGCCCGTCACGCTCGACGACATGATCCCGCCGGCCCGGGCCGTGGCCCGCGCGGCCGAGCACGCGCTCGTCGTCGTCGACCTGCCCTTCGGGTCGTACGAGGCGGGAGCCGAGCAGGCGCTCGCGTCCGCCGTGCGGATCATGAAGGAGACGGGCGCCGCGGCGGTCAAGCTCGAGGGCGGACGGCGCTCTGCCGCCCAGATCCGGGCGCTCACCGACGCCGGCATCCCCGTCGTCGGGCACCTCGGCTTCACGCCTCAGTCCGAGAACCTCCTCGGCGGCCCGCGCGTGCAGGGCCGGGGCGACGAGGCGGCCGAGGCGCTGTGCGAGGACGCGCTGGCCGTCCAGGAGGCGGGCGCCGTCGCTGTGGTGCTCGAGATGGTGCCGGTGGAGGTCGCGGCACGCGCCACCGAGATCCTGCGCATCCCGACCATCGGCATCGGCGCGGGGCCCCGTGTGGACGGGCAGGTCCTCGTCTGGACCGACATGGCGGGCATGACCGACTGGTCGCCGCGGTTCGCGCGCCGGTTCGCCGAGGTCGGCAACCTGCTGCGGCAGGCTGCCCAGGACTACGCCGACGAGGTCCGCAAGGGCAGCTTCCCCGACGCCGCGCACTCCTTCGAGCGCTAGTCCCGTCGGGGCGCGGTCGCCGACCGCGCGGCGGTACGTGATGCTGGCGTGATGAGCGGAGCCTTCCTGCTGGTGGTCGTGGCGGTGGTGGCCGTCCCCGGTGCCGACTTCGTGGTGACGCTGCGGAACACCGTCGTCAACGGCCGTGGCCGCGGCGTGGCGACGGCCCTCGGGATCGGGGCGGCCTCCCTGATCCAGGGCACGCTGGCGTCGATCGGCGTGGGTGCCCTGATCGTCCGGTCGCAGCCGCTGTTCACGGCGCTGCGGTGGGTCGGTCTCGCCTACCTCTGCTACCTGGGAGCGCAGGCGCTCTGGTCGGCCTGGCGCGGGGAGTACGGCCCGCCACCGGCAACCTCGCCGGCCAGGGGTCGCGTCCGGTCGTTCCGCGAGGGGTTCCTGA
Source organism: Isoptericola sp. NPDC057191 (assembly GCF_042670225.1). NCBI lineage: Bacteria > Bacillati > Actinomycetota > Actinomycetes > Micrococcales > Promicromonosporaceae > Isoptericola > Isoptericola sp. NPDC057191. Next base: position 35,118 of record NZ_JBHUWC010000006.1, read on the forward strand.
CCAACATCACCAACCCCAAGATGCTCGTGTTCTACCTGTCCCTGCTGCCCCAGTTCGTCGGCGCCCACGCCGCCGTCGGGGCCTGGCTCGTGTATGCCTGGACGCTGCCGGCCATCGGGACCGCGTGGCTCCTCGTCGTCGTCCTCCTCGGGAGCGCGCTGCGAGAGAAGCTGCTCCAGCCGACGGTCCGCCGCATCACGGACGCCGTCTCCGGCCTGGCGCTGGTCGGGTTCGGGGCCAGGCTCGCCCTGCAACGCCCGTAGCACCTCCCCCGGGAGGCGGGGCGCACCGCCCGGAGCGCGAGGGCACCGGACAGGTGCGCGCGTCCTACGACGCGCCCCGCGGGTCGAGCATCGCGGCCGCGACCCGGCCGACGTCCCCCTCGGGGATCGCGGTCGACGCGTCCTCGAGGACCAGCAGGCGCGCTCCCGGGATCTCGCGGGCGAGCGCCTCCCCGTTGCCGACGGGGAAGAACGGGTCGCGGCGCCCGTGCACGACCAGGGCCGGGACCGCGATCTCGGCCAGGCGCGCGCGCCAGCGCGGCGCGCAGTCGAGCCGGGCGAAGACCGTGCCGAGCTGGTTGGCCAGGTGCACGGCGGGCGACGTCGCCGGCGTGCGGTCCCACACGCGCCCCGCGAGGGTGCGCGCGGCGTCGGGGTCGTCACCGAGGATCTCGGCGCCCCGGGCGGCGTGCTCCGCGACGGCCTCACGATCGGCCCAGTCCGGCATCGGCAGCGCGAAGGCCCGGCCCATCGTCGCCGCGTCGTGGTCGGGCAGGTCGTCGTCGACCGGGCCTGGCGCGACGGCGCGCGTGCCCACGAGGGTCAGCGCGGCGAACGCCTCCGGGTGATCGAGCACGGCGACCTGGGCGACCATCCCGCCGACGCCGATGCCCGCCAGGTGTGCGGGACGGTCGTCGAGCACCCGCGCCAGGGCTGCGGCGTCGGCGGCGAGGTCGCGCAACGTGTAGGCCGGGGCCTCAGGGTCGCGGGTGGTGGACGCGCCGGAGTCGCGCAGGTCGTAGCGCACCACGTGGCGCCCACCGCGCGCGAGGGCCTCGCACAGGGCGTCCGGCCAGGACAGCATCGTCGTGCCGCCCGCGCAGAGGAGCAGCGGCGCCGCCTCGTCGCCGAGGTGCTCCACGCCGAGCGTGACGCCGTTCGCCTCGACCGTCGCCGTCCGCGGCACGACCGCACCCCTGCCGGCGGGGTCCTCGCCGCGCCGCGAGGTCACTTGCCGCCGCGCCAGTCGGCGTCCTCCTCCTCCCACGTCTCGTTCCGGCGCTGCGCCGAGTCCAGGGCGTTGCGCGCGGCCTCTCGCGAGGGGTAAGGGCCCATGCGGTTGCTCCAGCTGGAGCGGTCGCGGCTCTCCTCGACCTCGCCTGTCTTGGTGTTGTACCAGTACTGCACCGGGCTTGTGTCGCTCATAGGACGATCCTGCATCAAGATGGGGCACATGGTGGAGGCAACGCAGCCGGTCGCGTTCGGCATCGACATCGGCGGGTCCGGGATCAAGGGGGCGCCGGTCGACCTCACGACCGGCGAGTTCGCCGCAGAACGACGTCGCATCCCGACGCCGGACAAGTCCACCCCGGACGCCGTGGCGAAGGTGCTCGCCGAGCTCGTGGACTCGTTCGAGCTGCCCCGGCACGTGCCGGTGGGTGTGGCGTTCCCCGCCCCGATGGACCACGGCGTCGTCCGGTTCATCGCCAACCTCGACCAGTCGTGGAAGGGCGTCGACCTGCCCGCTCTCGTGCGGGACGCCACGGGCCGCGAGGTGATGGCCGTCAACGACGCCGACGCCGCGGGCGTCGGCGAGCAGCGGTACGGCGCAGCCCAGGGGCGCGACGGCGTCGTCCTGGTCGTGACGCTGGGCACCGGCATCGGGTCGGCCCTGCTCGTGGACGGCGTGCTCGTGCCCAACACCGAGCTGGGCCACCTGGAGATCGACGGGCACGACGCCGAGTCCCGGGCGGCGGAGTCCGCCCGCGAGCGCGACGACCTCTCCTGGGAGCACTGGGCGCGACGGCTGCAGCGCTACTTCGAGACCGTCGAGATGCTGCTCTCCCCCGAGCTGATCGTCGTCGGCGGCGGCGTGAGCAAGCACCACGAGAAGTTCCTGCCGCTGCTCGACCTGCACGCCCCGATCATCCCGGCCACGCTGCGCAACCGGGCCGGCATCGTGGGGGCGGCAGCGCTCGCGGCGAGCGGCCGCGACCACTGAGGCGGTCAGCCCGCCAGGCTCTGCGGCGCCGTCGGCATCGGTGCCGTCGGCGTGCGGCCCCAGTCGACCGGCGTGTCCGGCGGCACGTCGAGGTCGAGCATCCGGAGCACGTCCAGCACGGCCGCCGGCGGCCGGTGCAGCGAGACCCGCAGGCCCTCGTCCCTGCCGATGCGGCAGAGCTGGACGAGGAAGGCCACGCCGGCAGAGTCGATGAAGGTCACCCGCGAGGTGTCGACCACCACGGGAAGGTCACGCTCGAAGGCCCGCGCGAGGGCCGCGCTCGCCTCGTTCCGCAGGGCGATGTCGATCTCGCCCCACATGTCCACCACGCTCACGTCGGTGCGCTCCACGAGGGCGATGCCCCCGGCCTGAGCCTCGTCGGTGAAAGTCACTGCCACACCTTCGTCCCACGTCCCACGTCCTGCGCGCCTCGGGCTCGAGCGCTGCACTGCGGACCCGCGACCTCGTCGTCGCGACGCCCGTAACGCTACACCTCCGCCAACCAGTGGCGGAACCTCGGCATAGAGATTCTTTACGTACCGTTCACACTCGATCGAGCCCCTCGTCGCGCCTTCGGCAGGTGTCCGCCGAGGTCAGCCGTCCGGGTCCACGGTGAACGGTAGCCGGAGCGACAGTCGCCCGCCTCCGGAGGGGTTGACACCCAGCTCGAGGGAGCCGCCCCGGTGCTCGGCACGCTCCCGGTGGCGGCGCAGCCCGTGCAGGGCGGGCACGGGCTGCGCAGGGCCCGTGCCGTCGTCGTCGACCTGGGTCACGAACACCCAGCGGTCGGGATCGTCGGTCGGCTCCGCGTCCGCACGGACCCGGACCGTGCTCGCCCGGCCGTGCTTGAGGGCGTTCGTCACAGCCTCCTCGACGGTGTAGATCACCACGAGGCGCTCGGCCATCGGCATCCGCAGCCCGTCGTGCGAGACGAGTCGCCGGTAGTTGTCTCCCAGCTCGATCGAGGCGTCGATCTGTGGCGGCAGTCGTCGCAGGAGCAGCTGGATCGCCTGCTGCGTGCCCAGGTCGGCCCCGGAGGGAAAGACGGAGTGGCTGAGGGAGCGGACGTCCTGCTCGCGGATCTCCTCCAGGGTCTCCGCCCAGTGCCGCAGGTCAGCGGCCCGGGCCGCGTCCCCCGCGTCCTGGAGCTGCTCGGCCACCCGGTCGAGCCCGGCGGTCACGGTGACGAGGTGGAACTGCAGCGTGCCGTGCAGCTGGTCGAAGACGTGCCTGCGTACCCGGATCTCCTCGTCCTGCAGCTCCTCCACCGCCCGCGCCGCGCGCCGAGCCTCCTCCTCGCGCCGGTGCTGCTCGGTCCGCGCGCGGTCGACGAGCGACGCCGACAGCAGGCCGGCGGACATCCCCACCACGCCGGCCAGCAGGCCGAGCGTGCCGACCGCCACCACGTACGCACCGCTGGAGGGCGTGCTGCTCAGCGCCGCGAGCGCCAGGATCCGGGGCACCGACGCCACCGCGGCCACGCAGAAGACCACGAGGACCCGTGCCGGCCACGGGCGCGACAGGGGGTGCAGGGCGAGCGTGCCGGCGATGACGACGGCACCGAAGGCGAGGTTCACCAGGAGCACGACGACGCCGTCGATCGTCACGCCGACGACGCTGCGTTCGTGCGTGATCGCGGCCTGCAGGCCGCCCCACCCGGCCCAGCCGGCCAACGAGACCAGCGAGTACAGCACGAAGTTCGTGCCGCTGACCAGGATCGCGACCCGCGTCGGCTCGCGGGCGCGCAGCACCGCCCCTGGCTCCTGGGGGGCGGGGCCCGGGTCCCGCGCGGTCCCGGCGCTCATGCGCGCCAGGACCGTCCCGTCTGCTCGAGGAACGCGAGCACCGCGGCGACCCGCCTGTTGTGGTCGCCGCCCTCGACGCCCAGCCGCTGGTAGATCGACTTGAGGTGGCTCTCCACGGAGCGCTCGTTGATGCCGAGGCGTTCGGCCGCCGCGTGGTTCGACAGCCCTTCGGCCACGAGCCGCAGCACCCCGAACTGCGCGGGGGTGAGCTCCGCGACGGCCGAGCCGGGACGCGGCGTGGAGCGCTGGACGAGGTACGGGTCGAGCACCACCTGCCCGTGCGCCGTCGCCGCGATCGCACGGACCAGGACGTCGCGCGCGAAGCTCGACCGCTTGGACAGGTAGCTCCACGGCCGGGTGGCCTCGTCCTGGACGGTGGTGAACATGCCCATGACGTCCTCGCTCGACAGGAGCATGATCGCCAGCCGGGGGTCGGCGCGCTGCAGCGTCAGGCCGAGCGCCACCCCGTTGCCGTCGGGCAGGTTCACGTCCAGCACCGCCACGTCGCAGGACCCGGGGGTGAAGACCAGCCGCGCTTCTGTGACGCCGGGCACCGAGTGCACGACGCGCAACGACTCCTCGGCCGACAGCGTCTGCTCGAGCATGCCCCGCATCAGCGCCTCGTCCTCGACGATGCCGACCCGTGTGACAGGGGCCACCATGTCGCGATCCTAGGCAGGGGGGACGCGATCCCGCCCGTGCACGCCGCGGTCCGCCGTCCCGCCCGACGGCGGCTCAGCGACGCGGGACGAGGACGGGGCAGCGCGATCGGCGCAGCACCGCCTGGCTCGTCGAGCCGAGGACGAGCCCTCGGATGCCGCCTCGGCCACGCGAGCCCACGACGAGGAGGTCGGCCTCCTGGGAGGCGGCGACCAGGACGTCGACGGCGTGCCCCTCCACCACGTCGGTGGTGGTCACGACGTCGGGATAGGTCGTGGCGAGCCGCGCGCGCAACCGGTCGGTCTCGTCACGCGCAGAGGACATGACGCTCTCCCGGAAGCCGGTGTCGAGCCACGGCGAGTGGCTCCAGCCGACCATCGTGACGGCCCGCACGACGGCGACCTCCGCACCCCAGGCCTGCGCCTGCGCGACGGCGGTCTCGACCGCGGCCTCCGAGGGGCGCGACCCGTCCACGCCGACGACGATCCGGCGCGTGCGACGCGTGTCCGTCGCGTCGCCGTCGCCGTCGGCGTCCTTCGCGTGCAGCGGGACGACCACGGTCGGGCACTGCGCCCGGACGGGCAGGTTGGCGGAGACGGTGCCGAGGAGCCGCTCGACGAACCCGCCGGCCCCGCGGGCGCCGATGACGACGAACCGGCGGCCGGCTGACCGTTCCGCGAGCACGGACGTCGCCTCGCCGGTCGTCACCTCGGTGGTGGCCGGGACGCCGACCTCGACGACGCGCTTGTGCGCCCGGACCAGCAGGTCCTCGACGTAGCGCCGCGCGTACGGGTCGTCGACCATCGGGATGTCGTGGGCGAAGGAGTAGCTGCCCGTGAAGCCGGGAAGCATGAAGCTGCTGACGAGGTGCAGCGTGCACCCGGTCTCCCGGGCGTACGCGGCGGCCCACTCCATGGCGTGGAGGCTCTCCGCGGAGCCGTCGACACCCACCAGGATGCTCTGATGTTCGGTCATCTCTCGTTCCTCCGTGTCAGGGTCGCGGGCATGTCGCCCGCGGTGCGGTCCTTGCTGCGTCCACGGTCCCCCGGCACCAGCCGGGGGCGGGCGGGGTCTGCGTGGTACCTCGCATGCCGGGTCCGGGTGGCCCGGTCGTGTGCGTGCCGGGTCAGGCGCGGTCGTCGCGGGTGCGAACGACCGGCACGGCGTCCTCGAGGCCGACGAGACGGAGCACCGTCATGACGGCCGGCGCAGGATCGAGCAGCGCCAGCGGCGCACCCGTCGCGCGGCACACGCCCCGGACCCGCTCCAGGAGGGCGACGCCCGAGGAGTCCATGAAGGTCACGTCCTGCGTGTCGAGCAGGACGGGCAGACGGCGGTCCGCGGCGTCGAGCACCGCGAGCACGCCGGGAAGGTGGGCGAGGCACGCGGCGTCGACCTCGCCCGTGAGACGGACCAGCACCCCCGTCGCGGAGGACGTGGCGAACATCCGGGCGGGCGCTCCGGCGAGCGCGCTGTCCAGGGGGTTGTCCAGGACGTCGTCGAACGTGTCCTGGACGGGGATTCCGGGCAGTGCTCGAGGCTCGGCGGCGGGGCGGGCAGGCAGGACGGCGGTCACGGTGGGTCCCTCCGGGGCACGGTGAGGTGGACGTCCTTCATCCCAGGCGACGGCCGCCCGCCACGGCCGGGCACGTGCGTGGTACCACGCACGTCCGGTCCGGGAACCCGCGGCGTGCGGCGTCCGACCCGCGCATACTGGCCGAGGTCCCGTCCCGCGCGACGCCCCGGAGGTCACCGTGCAGCCGCAGCCCGAACCTGTCGCCGGTGGTCCCGCGCGCATCGCCGTCGTCGTGACGCTCGGGCTCGCGCTCGCCGGTTTCGCCGCTGCGGCCGTGCTGCCGGTCTACGCCGGCACCACGACCGAGAGCACGACCAGCGGCTCGGTCACCGGCGCGGTCACCACGACGACGACGGACGCCACCGCCACGCTGGCGCAGGTGAACGGGCCAGGCGTGCTCGTCGTCCTCGCCGTCCCGGTGCTCGTCGCCGCACTGCCCCTGCTCGCTCGCCGCGCGAGCGCGTTCCGGGCCCTGCGCGTGACCACGGCGGTGCTGCTGCCCGTGCTCACGCTGGTCGGGGCCATGTCCGTCGGCGTCTTCTTCGCCCCGGCCGCTCTGGCTGCCGTCGTGGCCGCCGCCCTGCCCGGCCGGAGCGCAGCATCCTCCGCGCCGCCTCCCCCCACCACGCAGCCGGCGTGACCCGCAGTCCGACCTGAGGCACCCGCGGGGTGCGGCAGCATGTCGGTGTGCGCATCACGACGACGGACGACGACGAGACCTGGTTCACCTTGGCCGACGGCGCCGACCGGTCGACGGTCGAAGCGACGGTCCGCGCCGCCCTGGTGGCACAGCGCGACCGGCTGGACCGGGTCGAGATCGACATCGTCTCCGACGACGACTGGCCCGTGGCCGTCCTCGACGCCGTCCGGGCTGCCGAGGCTCGCCTGTCCGCCCTCCGCAGCCGCGGGATCTCGCTCACCCTCGATCCCCGCCGCGACGCCGACTTCGGGCTGGCGCTGACGCTCGCGCCGTTCAGCATCGGCTGCTCGGGGTACGACGACGGCGGCGGGGGGCCCGTGTGGAGCGTGAATGACACCGGTACCAGCGCGACCTTCCGGCTGACCGCCGCCGAGGCGTCGGCGGTACGCCGCGCCGTCCACGGAGGCGGGGGCGACACGGAACGCCTGATCCCCGTGGCCACCTACCACCTGGGCCGTCGGGACCTCAGCTACGACGTCGTCGGCGGCACCGCTCCCTCGGACGAGCGGTGGCGTCCGCCCGACGGCTGGCGCGCACACGAGCGCACGGTCCGGCTGGGCGACGGAGCCGACCTGTGGGAGGACGCGTCGAGGGCGGTGCTCTCCTGGGGAGTCAAGACCCGCAGCGGGTTCGCCGTCGACCCGCCGCCCGAGCCCGGGCAGGTGGTGCGCGCCGGCGAGCGCTTCTGGCTCGTCGCACGGCTGGGTCCACTCCGGGTCCGTGAGCCGGTCCAGGTCGTCGAGGTGGTCACCACCGGACGCCGGGCGGCGCTCGCCTACGGCACGCTGGAAGGCCATCCTGTCTCGGGCGAGGAGGCGTTCATCGTGAGTCGCAGCGACGACGGAACCGTGAGCCTGACGCTGCGTTCCCTCACACGCGCAGGCAGCGGCCGCTGGCGCGCGCTCTTCCCGCTGGTGCTGCTGCTCCAGCGGCGCTACCGCCGCCGGTACCTCCGAGCGCTCACCCTGGGCGCGCGCTGACGGCGCCGGACCTCAGGCGCTCTCGCGCTGCTCCGCGGCCTGCTCCAGCTCGGCCACCGTGCCCGACATGATCGTGCGGACGTGCCGGGTGACGTGCTCGAGCGGCCAGTCCCACCACGCGACGGCGAGAAGGCGTGCGACGTCCTCCGCGTCATAGCGGGTCCGCAGGAGCCGGGCGGGATTGCCACCGACGACGCCGTAGTCCGGGACGTCCTTGGTGACCACGGAACCGGCGGCGACGATCGCGCCGTGACCGATCCGGACACCGGGCATGACCGTCGCACCGTGACCGAACCACACGTCGTTGCCCACCACCGTGTCGCCCCGACCGGGCAGCCCGGTGATCAGGTCGAAGTGCTCGGCCCAGGCGCCGCCCATCGTCGGGAACGGGAACGTGGAAGGCCCGCTCATGCGGTGGTTGGCGCCGTTCATGATGAACCGGGTGCCCGTCCCGAGGGCGCAGTAGCGGCCGATCACGAGACGCTCCGGACCGTAGTGGTACAGCACGTTGCGTGTCTCGAACGACGTCGGTTCGCCCGGGTCGTCGTAGTACGAGAAGTCGCCGACGTCGATCAGCGGGGAGGTCACCAGCGGTCGGAGCAGTACCACCCGCGGATGCTCGGGCATCGGGTGCAGCACGGTGGGGTCGGCGGGACCAGGCGTCATCGCGGCGGCTTCCTCTCGGAGGGTCAGGAGTCGACTGGCGCCAGGGTGCGCAGGACACAGAACTCGTTGCCCTCGGGGTCGGCCATGACCACCCAGCTGCGGCCGTCACCCTGCCCGACGTCCACGCGGGTGGCGCCGAGCCCGCGCAGCCGGGCGACCTCGTCGGCGGTGCTGCGGTCGACGGGGCTGACGTCCAGGTGCAGCCGGTTCTTCAAGGCCTTGCCCTCCGGCACCTGGACGAGCACCACCGTGGGCGGCATCTGGCGGGCACGGACGTCCTCGACGGTCGGTTCCCATGAGGCGATCTCCACCTTGCCCTCGCTCCGGTCGATCACGGTGAAGTCCAGGACCTCGCACCAGAACGTCGCGAGGCGCTCCGGGTCGTGACAGTCGACGACCAGCTCGGTGAACCTGCTTGCCATGACTCTCCTTCGAGGTGGGGGCGCGCGTGCGAGCGGGTGAATTTGGTGACCTGCCGCGCCCGACGGTGCGCGCCTTTCTATCGTGTCTGCTGGCGCTCGTCGACTCTTGAGAGGACCCCGGCCATGAGCTCGGAAACCCCCGCTAGCACGAAGCCCGACCCCAAGCCCGACCCCAAGCCCGACCCCAAGCCCGACCCCAAGCCCGACACCGTCGTCCTGATCCACGGCCTCTGGATGACGCCCCGCAGCTGGGAGGGCTGGGTCCAGCACTTCCAGCAGAAGGGCCTGACCGTCGTGACCCCGGCATATCCGGGGTTCGAGGTCGAGGTGGAGGCCCTGCGGGAGAACCCGCAGATCATCGCGGACCTGACCGTGCCAGAGACGGTCGAGCACCTGGCCGGCGTCATCACCGCCCTCGACCGCCCGCCGATCCTCATGGGCCACTCGTTCGGGGGCGCCCTCACCCAGATCCTCCTGGCGCGCGGGCTCGGCGCGGCCGGAGTCGTCATCGACTCGGCGCCCACCGAGGGAGTCCGGGTCACCCCGCCCTCCCAGGCGAAGTCCCTCTTCCCCGCGCTCAAGAACCCCGCCAACCGGCACCGTCCCGTCGGGTTCACGCCGGAGGAGTTCCACTACGCGTTCACGAACACGCTCTCCGCCGAGGAGTCTCGCGCGGTCTGGGACCGCTACGCGATCCCCGCGCCCGGCAGCTGGGTCTGGGACTACGGCCTCATCGCCAACTTCAAGCCCGGCCATCAGGAGACCTGGGTGGACTTCGGCACCGACCGGGCACCGCTGCTGTTCATCGCCGGCGAGAAGGACCACATCATGCCGCCGTCGGTGAACCGGTCGAACGCCAAGCACTGGGAGAAGTCGCCGGCGCTCACCGAGTACTACGAGTTCGAGGGCCGCGACCACTGGACGTGCGCCGCGCCTGGATGGGAGAAGGTCGCCGACCACGCCCTCACCTGGGCGCTCGAGCACGCGAGCGACGCGGAGCCCGCCACCGCCTGACGGAAGCCCGACGCTTGGCCGATCGGAGGCAAGGGCGGACGAGCCGGTCTGTACGCCGGGTTCTGTTCCCGCGCCTGGTCACCCCGGCACGGGCGACGGTCATCCATCTAGGCCCTGCGTTGCCGCAGGGCTCGAGCGGTCTACCCGACTGTGCTTCTCCGAGGAGAATCGGGCGGGCCGCCCTCCAACACAGTCTGTCTGACCTTGCTCCAGGTGGGGTTTACCTAGCCGCGACCGTCACCGGCCGCGCTGGTGGTCTCTTACACCACCGTTTCACCCTGACCGCCACCGGTCGCCCGGCGACGGCGGTCTGTTTTCTGTGGCACTGTCCCGCGGGTCACCCCGGGTGGCCGTTAGCCACCACCTTGCCCTTCGGAGCCCGGACGTTCCTCGGCGACGACGCCCGAGGGCACCGCCGACGCGACCGTCCGACCGACTCGTCCGCGTCGCACAGTCTATGCGGTCCGGGGGGCTTCCCGACCCATGCCTCAGACGTCGACGCGATAGCTCAGCGCCAGCTCGTCCCCCGACCGGCCGCGGATGCCCCAGCTCTCCGCGGGCGACTCGATGACGACGAGCTCGACGTCGTCGGCTGCCACCCCGAGCGCGGGCGCCACGTCGTCGTAGAGGCGGCGGACCAGCTCACGCTTCGCCTCCCGCGAGCGCCCGGCGAACGCGACGACCTCGATCATCAGGTAGTCGTCCGAGCGGGGCGCCACGAGGTCGCCGTCCTCCAGCAGCAGGAACCGGTGGAACCGCTTGTCCTCGGGGATCTGCCAGGCGCCGACCAGCGCCGCGTGCAGCGCGTCGGAGACCTCCGCGCGCCGCTGACCCCACACCCGACGGTTGCCGTAGACCTTCACCTGGACCATGCCCGGCGACGCTAGCGGTGACCGACCGCACCGTCGCCCCGGGGTCCGCGTGCCGAGACCCGCCGTAGGGTGTCCGGGTGCTGATCTGCCTGCCGCCCTCCGAGGGCAAGACCCCCGCGCCCGACGGCGCCGCCCCGGTCGACCTCGCGCGGCTCACGGCGGCAGAGCACCTGACAGCGCAGCGCCGTGTTGTGCTGGAGGCGCTCGCGGCCGCGAGCGCCCGACCGGACGCCACGGACCTGCTGGGTGTGGGCGCCTCGCTCGGCGCGGAGGTCGCCCGCAACACCGAGCTCAAGGCGGCCCCCGCCGCTCCGGCATCCCGCGTGTACACGGGCGTCCTGTACGCCGCGGCCGGCCTGGGCGACCTGCCCACCGAGGCGGCGGACCGCGCCGCACGCGACGTGCGGGTCTTCTCCGGCCTGTGGGGCGCGGTCTCCCCGGCCGACGTCATCCCCGCCTACCGGCTGTCCATGGGTGTGGACCTGCCCGGCGTCGGCAAGCTCGCCACGTCCTGGCGGCCGCACCTCGCGTCGGCCCTGGACGCGCGGGCTGCGGGCGACGTCGTCGTCGACTGCCGCTCCGCCGCCTACCTGGCCGCCTGGAAGCCGGCCACCACCGGCGACGCCGCGACCGACTGGGTCACGGTGCGTGTGGTGCGCGAGTCGGACGGGAAGCGCACGGTCGTGTCCCACAACGCGAAGCACACGCGGGGCGTGCTCACCGGGCACCTGCTGCGCCGCTCCGGCCCGGCCCCGACCAGCGGCGCTCAGCTGCTGGACGCCGCCCGCGAGCTCGACGGGCAGGTCATCGGCACCGAGGTCGGGACCGGCCTGTCGTACCGCATGGTCGAGGCGACCCTGCACGACGCCGCGACGCGCCGCGGGCCGCGCACCCTCGAGGTCGTCATCGCCTGACCGGGCGGGACGCCGGTCCTTCGGCGCACACTGGCCGCATGGCCTACGACGAGGACCTCGCCGCGCGGGTGCGCGACGCCGTCGGCGAGCGCGCCGACTTCACGGAGCAGAAGATGTTCGGCGGGCTCGCGATCATGGTGCACACCCACATGGCCGTCGGGGTCACGCGCGACGAGCTGATGGTGCACGTCGGCACGGAGGGGTACGACGCCGCCCTCGCCGCCGGCGCGCACGAGCTGCGGATGGGCGAGCGGGTCATGCGGGGGATGGTCGGGGTGCCGGCAGCGGTCACGGCCGACGAGGACGCGCTCCGTGCGTGGGTGCACCGCGGCGTCGACCTCGCGCTCGCGTCTCCCCCGAAGCCCGCAAAGCCCGCGAAGCACTAGGCGTACCGACCCTGCGGGCGGTCTCAGACGTCGGTAGGGAACCCCGCCACCGTGATCTCCGCCAGAGCGGGCTCGCCGCCGTCGACGTCGGTGCCGAACCGCAGGACGGTGAGCGAGCACGGCGGCACGCGCAGCCGCGGCCACGAGGCGGGCGGCGCGCCGAGCGCACGGCCCGTCAGCGCACGGATGGTCACGGTGTGCGCGACGACCACGGTAGACGCCTCCGGATCTGTCGCGGCCACGACGTCCCGCAGCCCGGGCCAGGCGCGCTCCCCCACCTGCACGTACGACTCCCCGCCCGGGGCGGGCGCGGTGCCGGTCGCGGTCCAGGCGGCGAGCTCGTCCGGCCAGCCCTCGGCGATGCGCTCGGGGGTCAGGCCTTCCCAGGCACCGAACCGGCACTCGGCGAACCGGTCGTCCGTGCGCACGTGCTGCCCGATCCGGCGCCCGACGGCGGCCGCCGTCTCGACGGTGCGCACCAGGGGCGACGCGACGAGCGCGCCCGCGCGCGGCAGGTCAGGCCACAGGTCCTTGCCGATCCGGAAGACGGCGTCGGCGGCCCGTGCCGCCTGGGTGCGGCCGCGCGGGCTGAGGGCCGGGCCGGGGACGCTGCCGCCCGAGTAGGCCCGGGCCTCGGTCAGCGCGGTCATGCCGTGCCGGACGAGGACGACGGTGCGGGTGGCGGCGGGGTCCAGCGGGCTCGCGCCGGACGGGCGGACCATCAGGCCGGGACGCCCTCGTCGGGCAGGCGGACGAGGATGCGGCCGCACTCCTCGCAGCGCACCACCTGGTCCGCCGGCGCCCGCTTCGCGGCCGCGAGGTCGCCCGGGTTGAGCTCGAGGCGGCACCCCTCGCAGCGGCCACCGCGCAGGGCAGCGGCACCCGTGCCGCCGAGCTGTGCCCGCAGCTTGTCGTAGAGGGCCAGCAGCCCCGCGTCCAGGCCGGCGGCGGCGGCCTCGCGCTCGGCCTTGACCTTCGAGCCGATGCCGTCGATCTCCGCCCAGGCGGCGTCGCGCTCCGCCGTGGCCGCCGCCTTGGCCGCCGCGAGCTCGGCGTGGGCGGCCTCGACCTCGGCCAGCGCGCCCTGGTGCGCCTCGAGGCGCTCCATGACCTCCAGCTCGGCGTCCTCCAGCACGGACTGCCGGCGGGCGAGGGACTCGAGCTCGCTCACCAGGGCCTGGGAGTCCTTCGCGGACAGGGCACCGGAGTCGAGCCGCTGCTGGTCGCGCTCCGCGCGCGTGCGCACCTGGGCGACGTCGCCCTCGGCCTTGGCCACCTCCCGCTCCAGGTCACCCACGGCCGTGCGGGAGTCGACGAGCGAGGTGTGCAGGTCGCCGATGCGGCCGTCGAGCTCCGCGATCGTCGCGAGCGACGGGTGGTGGCGCCGCTGGTGGACGAGCTGCTGCAGCCGCGTGTCGAGGGCCTGGACCTCGAGCAGTCGGCGCTGGTCCTCGGACGGTGCAGTGGCCACGGGCAGGTCCTCTCGCGTGTGTTCAGCTGGTCGGGCGGGCGCCGCCGTCAGCGAGCCGCGCTCGCCACCCGCAAGGTCCACGGGTCGGTGCCGGTCGTGCTCACCCTGGTGGTCACCGTACCCTCTGGCAGCCGCGCCAGAAGATCCTCGGCGGCGTACCGCAACCAGGGCCACTCGCTGGCGAAGTGCGCCACGTCCACGAGGTACGGCGTCGCGGCCGCACCGCCCGTGCCGCGGGCCTCGAACGCGGCGCGCTCCCGCAGCTCGGACGCCGGGTGGTGCCGCAGGTCGGCGGTCACGTACACGTCGACGGCGGCCGCGCGGACGGCGTCGAACAACGAGTCCCCGGAACCGCCGACCACGGCGGCCGTCGCGACCTGCGCCTCCGGGTCGCCCGCCACCCGCACGCCCTGGGCGGTGGCCGGCAGCACCGCGGCGACGTGCTCGGCGAACGCCCGCAGCGTGGTCGGCTCGGCAAGCCGGCCCACGCGCCCGATGCCGCGCTCCACGCCGTCGGCGTCGTCCCCCGCCACGAGCGGCCGACGGTCGGTGATGCCGACCAGGTCCGCCAGCGCGTCCGCCACGCCCCGCGGCGCCGCGTCGGCGTTGGTGTGCGCGACGTACAGGCCGCAGCCGGCCGTCAGCAGCCGGTGCACGACGTCGCCCTTGAACGTCGTCGCTGCCACCGAGTGCACGGCCCGCAAGAACAGGGGGTGGTGCGTGACCAGCAGGTCGGCGCCCCAGGCGATCGCCTCGTCGACGACCTCGGCCACCGGGTCGACGGCGAGCAGCACCTTGCGCACCGGCGTGGCCGGGTCGCCGAGGACGAGCCCGACGGCGTCCCAGCTCTCCGCCGTCCCCGGCGGGTACAGGTCCTCGAGGACGGCGACGACGTCGCGCAGGGCGGGGGTGCTCGGCCTGTCGGTGGTCATGGCCCGACCCTAGAGGCCCGGACCTCGTGGGTGGGCATCTACTTGGCGTCGGCGTACGAGTCGACCGCCGCGACGGTGAGGGGGAAGTCCACCGGGAAGCCTCCGAACAGCAGCTGCCCCGCCTCCTCGGCCGCGGCGCGCACCTCAGCCGCGACGACGTCGGCCAGCTCGCGCGGGGCGTGCACCACCACCTCGTCATGCAGGAAGAAGGCGAGGTGCGGGCGGTCCGCGAACGGGGCGGGCGCGAGGCCCGGCGCGCCCGACGTCTTCCCGAGCGCCCAGAGCCGGCGACGGATCGACGCCATCCAGCACAGCGCCCACTCGGCCGCCGTGCCCTGGACCACGAAGTTGCGTGTGAACCTCCCCCACGACCGTGTCACCGACCGGGCGCGCGCCGCCGCGTCCGCACCGGCGTCGTCCGCGAAGGCGCCCGCCTGCGCCTCGTCCCACGCCGAGCCGGGCGCCGGGGAGGACCGGCCGAGCCACGTGGTCACGACGCCCCCGCGCTCGCCGGTCCGTGCCGCCTCCTCGACCAGGGCGATGGCACGCGGGTACTCGCGGCCCAGCCGCGGCAGCACCTGGGCGCTGGCTCCCGTCGTGCCCCCGTACATCGCGCCGAGCATGCCCACCTTGGCCAGCTCGCGCGTCGGTACCGCGCCGGAGGCGACGATGCCGGCGTAGAGGTCACCGGCGCGGCCCGCACGGGCCATCGACTCGTCCCCGGCCATGCCGGCCAGGACGCGCGGCTCGAGCTGCGCGACGTCCGCGACCACGAGGCACCACCCCGGGTCGGCCACGACCGCGCGCCGCACCCCCTTGGGCAGCTGCAGCGCTCCGCCTCCCGTCGACGCCCAGCGACCGGTCACCACGCCGCCCACCACGTACTCGGTGCGGAACCGCCCGTCCGTCACCCACTCGTCCAGCCAGTGCCAGCCGTTGGCGGTGAGCAGCCGGTAGAGGTTCTTGTACTCGAGCAGCGGCGCGACCACGGGGTGGTCGAGCTTCTCCAGCTCCCACTTGCGCAGGCTGCGCGCCCCGACGCCCGCGTACTGCATCGCCTTGAGCAGGTCGGGGTGCGAGTCGGGGTTGAGCGACGGGGGCGCGTCCAGCGCGGCCCTGATCTGCCGCACGAGCGCCTCCAGCCGGGCAGGCCGCTGCCCCTCCGGCGGCCGCGGGCCCAAGGCCTCGGTGAGGATCGCGTCGTGCACGTCCCCCCGCCACGGCAGCCCGGCGTGGTGCATCTCCGCGGCCACCAGGGCGCCTGCCGACTCCCCCGCGGCGAGCAGGCGGAGACGGCCCGGGGTGGCCGACCCGCGGACCGCCTCGTCCTGGCGCGTCAGCTCCGACACCGGGTCCAGACGTCCCGCCGCCTCCACGGCGGGGGCCGCGGGCGTCGGTGCGGCGAGGTCGAAGAGCGCGTCGCCCTGCGGGGGCCGGCGGGCTCCCGAAGCCGGCACCCGACCTGCCGGGGTGGGCGCCATCGTGTCCCAGGGGCCGGGCGGCGCGGTCGCGAGCGCCGCGCCCGCGGCGGGCTCGGAGTGCCGCAGGATCCGGTGCACGAGCCGCAGGTCGTGCGACCGCTCCACCCGGACACCGGCGCGCAGCAGCCCGGGGTACCACCGGTTCGTGTCGTCCCAGGTCCAGCGCGGCGGCGCGTCGTCGCGCGCCGCGGCCTCGCCCTGGGCCACGACGGCGGGCAGGTCGGCGGCCGGCACGGCGCGCGGCGGGTCGTCGTGCACGCGGACCGTGCCGCCGGGCTCTCGGGTCAGGACGACGTGCACCCCGCCATCGTGCCCTGTGCCACTGACGACCCGGCGCGCGCCGAGCGCGCCGATATGGTGCGCTTGTCGAGGCCGTGCCTGTCCCGGCCGTCCCACCGCAGCCCGCGAGCACCAGGAGCACCGATGACCGCCACACCCTCCAGCGAGCCGTCCGTCGAGACGGTCGACGTCGTCGTGATCGGCACCGGCCCCGGGGGCGAGGACGCGACCGGACGCCTCGCGCGCGCCGGGCTGGACGTGGTGGCCGTCGAGGCCCGGCTCGTGGGCGGTGAGTGCCCCTACTTCGGGTGCATCCCGACCAAGATGATGGTGCGCGCCGCGGACGCGCTCGCCGAGGCGCGGCGGGCGAGCACGCTCGCCGGCAGCGTGAACGTCACGCCCGACTGGGCTCCCGTCGCACGGCGCGTGCGCGACGAGGCCACCGCGGACTGGGACGACACGGCCGCGGTCGAGCGGCTGGAGAAGGCGGGCGCGCGGCTGGTGCGGGGCCGCGGACGCCTGGTCGGGCCGGGCGAGGTCGTCGTCGCCACGCCCGACGGCGAGCGCCGGTTCCGCGCCACCCGCGGCGTGCTGCTCAACCCGGGCACCGAGCCCGCGGTGCCGCCGGTGGAGGGCCTGGCCGACACCCCGTACTGGACCAACCGCGACGCGGTGCGCGCCACCGAGGCGCCAGAGTCGCTCACCGTGCTCGGCGGCGGTGCCATCGGCTGCGAGCTCGCCCAGGTGTTCGCGCGGTTCGGCACCGCGGTCGAGGTGGTCGAGGCGGCGCCGCGCCTCATCGCCCTCGACGAGCCGGAGGCGAGCGCGCTGCTCGCCGAGCGGTTCGCCGCCGAGGGCATCGGCGTCCGCACGGGGGCGAAGGTGTCGAGCGTGCGTCACGACGGCTCCGGGTTCACCCTCACCTTCGAGGACGGCACGCAGCTCACCTCCGAGCGCCTGCTCGTGGCCGCGGGGCGCCGCACCGACCTGCGCGCGCTGGGCGTCGCCACCGTCGGCATCGACGACACCGGACGCACGATCGCCGTCGACGACCGTCTCCGCGCGGCCGACGGCGTGTGGGTGATCGGCGACGTGACGGGCAAGGGCGCCTTCACCCACGTGTCGATGTACCACGCGCGCATCGCGGCGGCCGACATCCTCGCGTCGGACGGCGAGGGCGGCACGGAGCGGGCCGACCACCACGCCGTCCCGCACGTCACGTTCACGGACCCCGAGATCGGCGGTGTCGGGCTGACGGAGGCCGCGGCGCGCGACGCCGGGCTGAACGTCCGCACCGGCAGCACCGACCTCGCGGCCTCGTCGCGCGGGTTCGTGCACGGTCCGGGCAACGAGGGCCTGGTCAAGCTGGTGGAGGACGCCGATGCCGGCGTGCTGGTCGGTGCGACGGTCGCCGGCCCGGCGGGCGGCGAGATCCTCGCCGTGCTCACCCTGGCCGTGCAGGCGCGGGTCCCCGTGGCCGAGCTGCGCCGCATGATCTACGCCTACCCGACGTTCCACCGTGCGATCGAGAGCGCGCTGGCCGACCTTGCCGACGGGTGAGCGACCGACGGATGAGCGAGCGGGACGGGCCGGTGTCGGTGCCCCGGTCTACCGTCGCGGCGTGACGACCCCTGCCGCGCAGCCCCGCGCCATCGCCCGCCTCGATCTCGCACCCGTCTCCCCCGGCGACCTGGACGTGCTGCACGACCTGCACGCCGACCCACGCGTGTGGGAGCACTTCCCGAGCGGACGGCACACGAGCCGCGAGCAGACCGCACGCCAGGTCGAGGGCTTCGCGGCCGACTGGGAGCGGGACGGGATCGGGTACTGGACAGCACGCCGGCGCGACGACGGCGCGTTCGTCGGGATCGGCGGAGTGCGGTGGCGCCCCGCTGGCGTGCTCAACCTCTACTACCGGCTCTCCCCCGACCAGCAGGGCCGCGGGTTCGCGACGGAGCTCTCCGGGGCGGCGCTGGCCCTCGCCGCGGAACGACGTCCGGAGATCCCGGTCACCGCCTTCCTGCTGGAGCACAACGTCGCGTCGCGCGCGACGGCCGAGAAGGCGGGCCTGCGGCTCGTGTGGCGCGGGCCGGACGCCGGCAACCCCGACCCCGCCGCGGTGCGGCTCGTGCTCGCGGACAGGGCGCTCGACCCCGGCGTACTCGCGGCGGTCGTCGCTGCGTAGAGCGTCGTCCGTGCCGCCGCTGCGGAAGGTCGGTCGAGCGGCTGCGGCGTGAGCAGAGGGAGCGGGGGCCCACCGTCCCGCGGTGCGCGCGACCCGTGCACCACCTCCCCGCACCCCATATCCTGTGAAGGCCCATGACTGAAATGACCGAGATCGCCGCACCGACGCCGCCGCGCGCGGCACGCCCCCTCCACGCCCGACCCTGGCAGCGGTGAGCGCATGACACCGAAGGAACCGACCGAGGAGTCGGCAGGCGGCCACGTGGTGCTCGGCGGGAAGTACGTCCTCGGCGACATCCTCGGCACCGGGGGCACCTACACCGTCTACGAGGCCTCTCGCGTGCCCGCCGCCGACACGGGACAGGGCGACGAGGGCACCGCGGAAGACGGCCCGGAGGTCGCACCGGACGAGCCCGGGCTCCTCGTGAAGGTCCTCCACCCGCACCTGGTCGACGACGGGGCGGCACGCGCCGCGCTCGCGCGCGAGATCGCGGCCTCGGCCCAGGTGGACCACCCGAGCGTGGTCAAGGTCCTCGACACCGGCGAGGACGAGGTCGCGGGCGCGAACGTCCCCTGGATCCTGACCCGACGCCTGCCCGGCACCCCCCTGTCCGACCTGGCGGCGCTCGACGGCCTGCCGTGGCAGGAGGCGCTCGCGGTGGTGGCGGGGCTGCTCGACGGGCTCGGGGCCGTGCACGCCGCGGGGCTGGTGCACCGCGACGTCGGGCCCCGCAACGTCGTCGTCGACCGGCACGAGGACGGGACGACGAGCGTCGGCCTGCTCGACCTGGGGCTCACCGAGCCCGGCGGTGGAGACGGCGACGGCGACCTGGTGACCGGCTCGGCGGCGTACATGTCCCCCGAGCAGGCCCAGGGCAAGCCGCTCGACGCGCGCAGCGACCTGTACTCCGCGGGGGCGCTGGCGTACTTCGCCCTCACGGGACACCCGCCGTTCGAGCGCGCCGAGCCGGCGGACGTGCTGCGCGCCCACGTCCAGGCACCGGTACCCGCGCCGTCCGCACGGCAGCCCGCCGTCCCGGTCGACGTGGACCGGTTCGTCGCGCGGGCGATGGCCAAGAACCCGGACCGGAGGTTCGCGTCCGCGGCCGCGATGGAGGGCGCCGTGGCGACCCTGCTCGGCACGGACGCGACCGCGGTCCTGGGCAGCGCGGCCGGTCCCGGCGGGCCCGACGGCGACCAGACCCTCACGCTCGACCAGGTCGCGACCGACGACCCCCACCGCACGGCGGTCCTCGGGGCCGCGGGCGCGGCAGCGGGAGCCGCGGTGGCGGCAGCAGCGGCCGAGGCCGAGGTCCAGCGCACCCGGCAGTTCGGCGCCGTGCCGCCCTCCGAGCTTCCGCCCGAGCCGTACCCGCAGGAGACCGAACCCGCGCCGGAAGCCGGCGAAGGCGGCGACGAGCCGGACCGGCGCGGCTTCTTCACCGGCCGCCGGCGCATCGTGGCCGTGGTGCTGCTGGTGCTCCTGCTCGCGGCGGGAGCGTTCGCGTTCTGGTCCTTGCAGGACCGGGACGCCGAGACACCGGTGGTCCCCGCGACCCACAGCCCGTCGCCGTCGCCCACCAGGTCGAAGCCGCAGCCCACGACCGCCCCGCCCACGCAGCCCACGGCCCGGCCGACGTCGAGGCCGACGCCGACGGAGACGAGCACGGCCACCGAGAGGCCGACGCCGACACCGACGCCCACCCCCACGCCGACGCCCACCCCCACGCCGACGCCGACCGAGGAGCCGACGCCGACGGACGAGCCGACCACGTCGGAACCGACGCCCACCGAGACGACGCCCGACCCGGAGCCCACCGAGACCGCGCCCGAGGAGACGAGCCCGCCGCCCACGCCGGGCGCCGGCGGAGGCACGGGGACCGGCGACCCCGGGACGACCACCTGAGCGGGCAGCCTCCGGAAGGCTGACCGGCCGCGAGGTGGCGAGCATCGGTCCCCGGCCCGACGGTGGACGGGTGCCCCGGGCCCGGGGAGCGCAGCGAGCGACTCGAGAGGCAGCCATGAGCCACGCACCCCGCGACGACCGACCGACCGACGAGCGTGGCGGGCTGCCGCAGCCGCGCACCTCAGCCCCGGCGGACCGAGGTCCCACCGGGTGCCCGTGGCACCCCGGCGGAGACGACGCGGGCCGGAGCCCGCGGGCACAGAGCGGCGACCGGCTGACCACGGCCCAGGGGCTCCGGGTGGACGACACGGACCATTCGCTCACCGCCGGCCCGCGCGGGCCCGTCCTGCTCGAGGACCACCACCTGCGCGAGAAGATCACGCACTTCGACCACGAGCGGATCCCGGAGCGCGTCGTGCACGCGCGCGGCGCCGGCGCGCACGGCACGTTCCGCGCCTACGGCAACGCCGCGAGCGTGACGAGGGCCGCGTTCCTGGCCGAGGAGGGCCGGGAGACCGACGTCTTCGTGCGGTTCTCCACCGTGCTGGGGTCGCGCGGCTCCCCCGACACCGTCCGCGACGTGCGCGGCTTCGCGACGAAGTTCTACACCGCCGAGGGCACCTTCGACCTGGTCGGCAACAACTTCCCCGTCTTCTTCATCCAGGACGCCGTGAAGTTCCCCGACATCATCCACGCGGGCAAGCCGCACCCGGACCGCGAGATCCCGCAGGCGCAGAGCGCGCACGACACCTTCTGGGACTTCATCTCCTCGCACACCGAGTCCACGCACATGGCGATGTGGGCCATGTCGGACCGGGCGATCCCTCGCAGCTACCGCACCATGGAGGGCTTCGGCGTCCACACGTTCCGCCTGCAGGCGGCCGACGGCACGACGTCGCTGGTGAAGTTCCACTGGAAGCCCGCGCTCGGCGTGCACTCCCTGGTGTGGGAGGAGGCGCAGATCGCCCAGGGCGCCGACCCCGACTTCCACCGCCGCGACCTGGCCGACGCCATCGACGCCGGCGCGTTCCCCCAGTGGGAGCTGGGCCTGCAGGTCATGCCGGACACGCCGGACGAGACCTTCGAGGGCATCGACCTGCTCGACCCGACGAAGATCGTGCCCGAGGAGCTGTGCCCCGTGCAGCGCGTGGGCGTGATGACGCTGCACGCCAACCCGACGAACTACTTCGCGGAGACCGAGCAGGTCGCGTTCCACGTCGACCACCTCGTGCCGGGCATCCACGTGACGAACGACCCGCTCATGCAGGGCCGGCTCTTCTCCTACCTCGACACCCAGCTCACCCGCCTGGGCGGCCCGAACTTCGCGCAGCTTCCCGTGAACCGCCCGCACGCCCCCGTGAACGACATGCTGCGCGACGGCATGCACCAGACCGCGGTGCACGAGGGCGTCGTCGCGTACAAGCCGAACGCTCTCGACGGGGACCTGCCCACGGCCTCGCCCGAGGACGGCTTCGTCACGGTCGCCACGCCGGTCGAGGGGTCCAAGGGCCGCCACCACCCCGTGTCGTTCACGGACCACTTCACCCAGGCGCGGCTGTTCTGGCTGTCGATGACGCCTGTGGAGAAAGCGCACCTCGCCGAGGCGTACACGTTCGAGCTCGGCAAGTGCGCGTCCGAAGGGGTGCGGCAGGCGATGGTCGCGAACCTCGCCCGGGTGGACGGCGGCCTCGCGGAGCAGGTCGCGACCGGCCTCGGGCTCCCCGCGCCGCAGGCCGACGTCCCAGACGACGTGGAGCCCTCGCCCGCGCTGTCGCAGGTCCCCGCCGAGCCGGGCCGTCGCGACGGCCGGGTCGTGGGCGTCCTCGTCGCCGACGGCGGCGACCTCGCGGCGGTCGCGCACCTGCGCGAGGCCCTGGGCGACGACGGCGTCGTCGTGCGGGTCGTCGCCGCGCACGGCGGTCAGGTCGCCACGGGCGGCGAGCACGAGACGGTCGACCGCACCCTCCTGACCACGCGTTCCATCGAGTACGACGCCGTCGTCGTGGCTGACGGGACGGCCGGGAACCCGCTCGCGATGGACGGGCGCACCCACGTGCTGCTCCAGGAGGCCTACCGCCACGGCAAGGCGATCGCGGCGGTCGGCGACGGCGCCCAGGTGCTCCAGCAGGCCGGGATCCCGACCGGCGCACCCGGCGTGCACGTCCTCGAGGCCGGCGCCGAGAGCCTGGGCGACACGCTCCAGGCGGACCTGGGGATGCACCGGTCCTGGGAGCGGCTGGCCGCCCTCGCCGGGGTCCGGCCGTGAGCGGCCCACGAACGGCACGAGAAGGGCAGGTCCGACGATGACACGTTTCGGCTACACGTTGATGACCGAGCAGGCCGGGCCGCGCGCGCTCGTGGACTACGCCCGGCGGGCGGAGGACGTCGGTTTCGACTTCGAGGTCTCGAGCGACCACTACTTTCCGTGGCTCGACACGCAGGGGCACTCCCCCTACGCCTGGTCCGTCCTCGGCGCGGTCTCGCAGGTGACGAGCCGGGTCGACCTCATGACCTACGTGACCTGCCCCACCATCCGGTACCACCCGGCGGTGGTCGCGCAGAAGGCCGCGACGGTGGCGCTGCTCTCGGAGGGCCGGTTCACGCTCGGGCTCGGCTCCGGGGAGAACCTGAACGAGCACGTCGTCGGGGCCCGGTGGCCCGCGGTGGCCGAGCGGCACGACATGCTCGACGAGGCGCTGCGCATCATCCGCACCCTGCTGGACGGCGAGGGCTACACGAGCCAGGAGGGCGACCACTTCCGGGTCGACTCGGCACGCATCTGGGACCTGCCGGAGGGCGGGGTGGACCTCGCGGTCGCCGTCTCCGGCGATGCGTCCGTCGCCCGGTTCGCGCCGCTCGCGGACCACCTCGTCGCGGTCGTCCCGGACGCGGACCTGGTCAGCTCGTGGGCGGACGCGCGGCAGGGCTCGGGGCTCGGGAGCTCGCGCGTCGTCGGGCAGATCCCGATCTCCTGGGACCCCGACCGCGACACCGCGGTGCGGCGCGCGCACGACCAGTTCCGGTGGTTCGGCCTGGGGTGGGCGGTCAACGCGAACCTTCCCACCACCGAGGCGTTCGCGGGGGCGACCCAGTTCGTCCGCCCCGAGGACGTCGCGGAGGCGATCCCGTGCGGCCCTGACCTCGGCCCGATCGTCGACGCGGTCTCCGCCTACTGGGAGGCCGGGTTCACGGACGTCGCCCTGGTACAGATCGGCGACGAGAAGCAGCAGGAGTTCCTCGACGTCGCGGCAGGGCCGCTGCTGGAGGCGCTGCGGTCCGCCGCCCCCGCGCAGGAGCCGGGTAGGCCCTAGCCGGCGAGCACCGTCCCGGCCATGACGCTCACGGCGAGACGGAGTCGTGCTCCGGTGCCACCGAGCGAAGGACGTGGTCGACGAGGGTGCGCAGCTCGTCCGCGCTCTGGAGCTCGCCCTGGTGGAGCAGGAGTCGGTAGTACACCGGTCCGTACAAGAGCTCGATCACCAGGTCCAGGTCCGCGTCCGGGCGCATCTGCCCGGCGGCACGGGCACGGGCGAGGCGCTCTCGCGCGTCCTCGACGCGCGGGCGGAAAAGGTCGTCGACGAGGCCGCGGGCGAGCTGCGCGTCGTGCTGGGTGTCGGCGATGAGCCCGATGAGCGCACTGCCGAACCGCGCGTCGGACAGCAGGCCTCGAAGCAGTCCCTCCATCTGCGCGACGAGGTCGGCTCGCAGATCACCGGTGTCGGGAAAGTCGACGGAGGGGTTCGCCGCGTCGTCCAGTGCCTCGAGGACCACTGCGCCCTTGGACGGCCACCAGCGATAGATCGTCTTCTTGCTGACCCCGGCGCGCGCGGCGATCGCCTCGACCGTCACCGGGCCGTACCCGTGCGTCTCGCACAGGTCCAGGCTCGCGTCGAGGATGGCACGTCGGCTCGCCTCGCTCCGCCGTCGGGCTGCGGGTTGCGTGCGTGCAGGGGCGTCAGGCATGCACCCACCCTAGAGGAAACGACACGGAGCGTGTTGACACTCCTGACTGTCATGCGCAGACTTCTCGCAACGGAAACGGCACGTGTCGTGCACTGCCGTTCGAGGACACCAACCTGCGAAGGAGCATGGAGATGACCGATCAGGCACCGGCGACGCACTCCCACGACAGCGAGGTCGCTCAGGATCACCCCGCCCTCCGGCACGCGCTGCAGGAGATCGTGGACTCCGGGTTCACGGGCATCCAGGTCCGCGTGAACGACGCCCGGGGCGAATGGGTGCACAGCGCCGGCCGGAGCACTCTCGACGACCCCGAGCCGCCACCGACCGACGGCTACGTCCGCATCGGATCCAACACGAAGACCTTCGTCGCGGCGACCGTGCTGCAGCTGGTCGCCGAAGGCGCGATCGCGCTTGACGCTCCGGCGGCCGCCTACCTGACCGAGCTTCCGGTCGACCCTCGGGTCACCGTGCGCATGCTGCTGCAGCACACCAGCGGGATCTTCAACTTCACCGGCGAGATCTACGGTCCGGACGCCGCCGTCGAGGGCGGCATCCCCTGGAACGGCGCGACGTTGGTACCGGGTATCCCCTGGCAGGGCAGGCAGTGGGTGGACTCCCGGTTCACCCGTTACACGACGGAAGAGCTGGTCCGCCTGGCGCTGTCGAGGCGGCCCCGGTTCGAGCCGGGCGCGGACTGGAGCTACTCGAACACCAACTACGCTCTCGCCCGCCTGATCGTCGAGGCCGTGAGCGGCCGCTCGCTCGCCGAGGAGATGCACCGGCTGGTCCTCGACCCGCTGGGGCTGGAGCAGACGTCGGTGCCGGACACGGCCGAGCTCCCGCAGCCGCACGCGCACGCGTACTACCGCTACGAGGACGACGGGCGGGAGACGACCGTCGACGTCACCGCCCAGGACCCGTCCTGGATCTCCAGCGGCGGCGACATGATCTCGACGACCCGCGACCTGCACCTGTTCATCTCGGGTCTGACGAGCGGCCGGCTCCTGCCGGCTCCGTTGCTCGCGGAGATGCTGACCCCGTGCCCGCCGGCCGGTTACGGGCTCGGCGTGTTCGTGCAGGACACCGCCCACGGCACCGTGATCACGCACAACGGCGGCATGGGCGGGCACGGCGCCCTCATGTACTCGACACCCGACGGCACCACGACCCTCACCGCGGGCATCAACTACGTGGACGACGCCGACCAGTCCCTGGGGGCGGCGTTCCAGACCGCGCTGCAGCGGCTCGTCGACGTCGTGTTCGCGGCGACACCCGCACCCGCACCGATGGTCGGCTGAGCCCGAGGTCGCCGACGCGCAACACCGGGACATGTGTCCTGACCCCGGCGGTCCGTGCGCGACGCACGGCCGCCTCCGCCGCCCGGGAAC
>NZ_JBHUWC010000007.1:0-60438 GCF_042670225.1 Isoptericola sp. NPDC057191
CCGTGCGTCATGAACTACCTCGGCGCGGTTCGCACTACCTCGGCAGCTTTCGGGTGGTGGTGCGGCCCGGCGCGGCAAGTACGCTGTGCGGCGGCAATCTTCACCGGACGTTCACGGGCGAGCATCCACGGTGAGCACGGCGGCCCATTTCTGGGCCCGACGGACGGAGCACCATGAGCCTCGGCTGGACCAAGCACGGCGACGGCAAGCACGTCGGCCCCGGCGACGTCGTCGCCCCCGAGCAGCGGCTGAGCTGGCCGCGCACCATCGGCATCGGGATGCAGCACGTGGTGGCCATGTTCGGCTCCACGTTCATCGTGCCGGTGCTCACCGGCTTCTCGCCCGCGACGACGCTCTTCTTCTCGGCGATCGGCACGGCGCTGTTCCTGCTGGTCACGCGGAACCGGCTCCCCAGCTACCTGGGCTCCAGCTTCGCGTTCATCGCGCCGATCACCGCGGCGACGGCGTCGCACGGCGAGTCCGTCGCCGTCGGCGGCATCCTGGTCACCGGCCTCGTGCTGGCCGCGATCGGCGTCCTGGTGCACTTCGCCGGCGCCCGCTGGATCGACGTCGTCATGCCGCCGGTGGTCACCGGCACGATCGTCGCGCTCATCGGGCTGAACCTTGCGCCTGCGGCGTGGGGCTCGTGCAGCGAGTCGGTCGTCGACGGCGAGATCGTGCAGGCCTGCGACAGCGGGTTCCGCGCCGCACCCGTGACGGCGACCATCACACTCGTCGCGATCATCCTCGTGACGGTGCTGTTCCGCGGCATCCTCGGCCGCCTGTCGATCCTCGTGGGCGTGATCATCGGCTACGTCGTGGCGACGATCCGCGGCGAGGTGGACTTCACGACCGTCCGCGAGGCGGGATGGTTCGGCTTCCCGCACTTCGTCACGCCGTCGTTCGACCCGGCGGTGCTGGGGCTGTTCGTTCCGGTCGTGCTGGTGCTGATCGCGGAGAACGTCGGCCACGTGAAGTCGGTGGCGGCGATGACCGGCCGCAACCTCGACGACCTCACCGGCCGGGCGCTGTTCAGCGACGGTCTGGCGACGACGCTCGCGGGCGTCGGCGGCGGCTCCGGCACCACGACGTACGCGGAGAACATCGGCGTCATGGCGGCGACCCGCGTGTACTCGACGGCGGCGTACTGGGTGGCTGCGGTGACCGCGCTCCTGCTGTCGATGTCGCCCAAGTTCGGTGCGCTCATCGCGACCATCCCGGCGGGTGTGCTGGGCGGCGCGACGACGATGCTCTACGGCATGATCGGCATCCTCGGCGCGCGCATCTGGGTGCAGGGCAAGGTCGACTTCGGCAACCCGGTGAACCTCACCACCGCGGCGGTGCCGCTGATCGTCGGCATCGCGAACTTCACGTGGGTGGTCGGCGACCTGTCCTTCGAGGGCATCGCGCTGGGCACGGCGTCGGCGCTGGTCATCTTCCACGGCATGCGCGCCGTGGCCCGCTGGCGCGGGACCAGCCAGGAGCCGGCCTCGCCCGCCTCGGCTCCCGCGGCGGCGTCGCCGGTCGACTGACGAGGGCGCGCTCGCCGCGGGGTCAGCCCTGCTTCTTGATGGTCTCCTGCTTGATGGGCGTGATCTCGGCGGCGGGCACGCAGCCCTCGACGTCCTGCATCGGGGTGTCGGCCGTGAGGAGCACGCGGTCCTCGCTCAGCGGGGGGCTGTACTGCTCGCCGACGAGAAGGTCGATGGTCTGGCCCTTGCGGTTGTCCAGCACGAGGCGGACGTCGGGGTACTGGGCGGCGAGCGTGTAGGCCCGCGTGATGCCCTTCGTGCCGAACCGCACCTCGGACTGGTCCAGCTTGGCGAGCCAGTTGCCGCTCGTGACGACGTCGAAGCCGCGCTCGGTCAGCGCGTCGGCGTTCGCCCCCGCGAGCGGCTCGCTGCCGTCGGCGGCGTTGTAGACCCGCACCTTGACCTTCGAGTACGGCACGGGGAGCGCGCCGTCGGGCTGGCCCTTGACCTGGGGGAGGCAGGGCTCTGGCTGCGGGGCCTCGGCGACGGGCGTGTAGATGGGGCGCGAGAACGGGGAGCTGAAGGCGCCCGAGTACATCGCGGCGGCCGCCAGCGCGGCGACCAGCAGGAACACGATGATGAGCCCGAAGACGACGGCCTGACGCTCGTGCTCGCGCCTGCGGCGCGTCTCGCGGGCCGGGTCGGGGGCGGGTGATGTCACGCGAAGAAACTACCTGAGTTCGAGGGATTGTTCGTGGGAGCGCGGCGGGCTCAGCGAAGCACGAGCACGCGAGCGTGCAGCACCGGGCGCTGCTGCAGGGCGGCGCGCACGGCGCGGTGCAGGCCGTCCTCGAGGTAGAGGACGTTCTGATACTCGACGACGTGCGCGAAGAGGTCGCCGAAGAACGTCGAGTCCTCCGCCAGCAGGTGGTCGAGGTCGAGCGTGCGCTTGGTGGTGACGAGCTCGTCGAGGCGCACCTGGCGCGGGGGCACGTCCACCCAGTCCTTCGCGGTGACGTGTCCGTGGTCGGGGTAGGGACGGCCGTCCCCCACGGCCTTGAAGATCATGGCTGCCATCGTAGGGGCGGGCTCGTGACCAGGCGGGCGGTTGCCTCGCGATACGGACACGATGTCGTCACGATCCCGTCACGGTGCCCGTCGCAGCTCCAGCAGGTGGCGGGACGAGTGGGCCACGAACGGCCCGTCCGTCGTGATCCGGTCGTGCAGCGCGCGCAGCTCGGTCCGGTAGGCGTCGGAGGTGAACCCGGGCACCATCCACACGACCTTGCGCAGGAACCACACGACCGCGCCCACGTCGTGGAACTCGATCCGCAGGCGCTCCGCTCGCAGGTCGACCAGCTCGAGCCCCGCCGCGCGGGCGCCGGCCACCTCGTCCTGCGGGTCGCGGCCGCGCCGTACGTCGTCGGGCAGCGGGCCGAGGAAGTGCTCGACCAGCTCGAAGACGCTCGCCGGGCCCACGTGCTGTGCGAGATAGGTGCCGCCGGGTCGCAGCACGCGGGCGATCTCCGCCCAGCGCGGCACCACCGGGTGCCGGCTCGTGACGAGGTCGAACGCCGCGTCGGCGAACGGCAGCGGCGCGTCGTCGTCGTGCGCGACGACGGCCACGCCGCGCGGGTGCAGCCGCGCGGTCGCGGCCGCGACGTTCGGGGGCCAGCCCTCGGTGGCGACCAGCAGGCGGGGGAGCGTGGGCGCGGCGGCGAGCACCTCGCCGCCGCCGGTCTGCAGGTCGAGCGCCGCGTCGACGGTGCCGAGCCGTGCGTGCAGCAGCCGCGAGTAGCCCCAGCTCGGGCGCTCCTCCGTGGCGCGGCCCGCAAGCCAGGAGAAGTCCCAGCCCGCCATCGGCGCGGCGTCGGCCTCGGCGACGAGCTCGTCGAAGGTGCGGTCCATGGCGCCCATGCTCCGGCGGCAGCCGGGCGGCCGCCAAGGGAATTCTGGCGCGTGCGAGGCCGCACCCGTGCACATGAGGGAGTTGATCGACGAGCGCAAGGCCCGCCGCATCGCCCGATGGCGATCTTGTGCCCGTTGATCGATGGCAATTCGTCGACACGTGCACACCGACGCTGTGGGAGGCGGTCGCCGCTTCGCCACGACGTGTTGCGGGCCGGCGGCTAGGGCGTTGCGGCGGCGTCAGGTGCTGCCGAACTCTCTGGAGCGTGGGGAGTTCGGTCGGTGCGCGAGGTCCAACGGATGATGACGTAGGCCCAGGCGGCGAAGGTGGCGATTGTGACAATCGTCCACGGTAGGAGGACTGGCCAAGCGTTGCCCTCGCATTCGGGGTAGATCGTGTCGTCGATGAGTGCTTGCCCGATCACGCTCCCGCAGATGGCACCGTCGCGAGCGGTCGCTTGCCCAAGGCAGTTCCACCATGCAAAGGCCAGCAGGATGAGGGCGACGGCAGTGACAGGCCAGGCGACCGCGCGGGTGCGCCGAACGCCTCGAAGGTTGGCAATGATCAAGACGAGTGTTGTCGTCCCGACGATGAGTAGGGGCAGGGTCCACACGACGGACAGGAGAACGGCGAGATCGCTGTCGGACATCGGTACCTCCTAGCGGTGCTTGAGTGCGTACCAGACGCGCTTGGTCTTGCCCTGGTCCTTGGCGAGCTTGATCGAGGTGG
Organism: Isoptericola sp. NPDC057191; assembly: GCF_042670225.1. Lineage (NCBI taxonomy): Bacteria > Bacillati > Actinomycetota > Actinomycetes > Micrococcales > Promicromonosporaceae > Isoptericola > Isoptericola sp. NPDC057191. Next base: position 4,111 of record NZ_JBHUWC010000007.1, read on the forward strand.
TCAGGGGGATGTTGTGACGGTTGGAGCTCTTCTGGCTGATGAACGGCATGTTCGGGTAGTTCTTGTACACGCCGGTGCGGTTGCCGGTGACGACCATGACGTGGTCGATGGTGCCGTCGGCGCGGCCGTAGCACGGTGTCGGAGATGACCTGGTAGCCGGTGTCGGTCTGGCGCAGCACGTACCGGTGGGTGTCGGTCCAGGACGACTCGATCTCCTCGCTTCCCGAACCGACTGGCCCGCCTGACTCATGGATGCCGGGCATACCGGTCGAGGTGGTCGTGGTGGTGACGGCGGCATCGACGCGGACCTTGCCCGATCGGCCCAGCACCTTCACCGTGCCCGGGGTGATCGTGGTGTGCGCGTCGATGATGCTCAGCCCGGCCTGGGTGAACGTGGTGTCGACCCCGCAGGGGTGGCGGCCGCGGCAGTGGAGATACTCCCGCCCAGCAGGCAGGCACCGACCAGCCCGGCCGTGACGGTTCGTGCAGTCCTTCTCAACTCAGACCCCTTCGACCTGTTCAACGGTCCGCGGGGCCCCTCGGCTCGTTCGAGAAGCTCTGCCCTGCGGTCCGTCGACCAGGTTCCGCCCCCGTCGCGGGGTGCGACCGCCAGAACGAGACGGATTGCAAGAACTGCAAGCCCAGTTCGTCACACCGCGGTGCTGAGCCCGTCGCGTACCCCGCAGTGAATCGTGCGAGCGTCCGTCCGGTCGGCAGCCGGCCCGGGACCGGCGCGGCGGGTCGGATGAGCGGTACTGATTGAAGGGGCGACCGAGCCACGATGCTCGATGAGTCGCTTCCCGGTCCGCGCAGAGACGAGGTTGCGCGAACGACGACGGGGCCCGCACCGTGTGGTGCGGGCCCCGTCGGTTCCAGGCGGAGGATGGGGGATTCGAACCCCCGAGGGCGTGAACCCAACACGCTTTCCAAGCGTGCGCCATAGGCCGCTAGGCGAATCCTCCTGGAGCGCAGCCGGCATCGATCGCCAGCAGCCTCAGCAGGATAGCCGACACCTGCGGCTCCGTCCGAATCGCGAGGACGTGACGGTGGTCTCGGCTCTCGCTGCACCCCGGCAGGGCCGTGCCGGGGCGCGGCGCGGGTGCGAGGAGGTCCCGGCGCCGGTTTCGGGACCGGGCGGGGTCTCGGTTAGGCTGTCGGGCAGACCCCTCGTGCGGCACCATCTCGCCGAACTCCCCCAGGGCCGGAAGGCAGCAAGGGTAAGTGAGCTCTGGTGGGTGTGCGGGGGGTCCTTATTTTTGCCGGACCGTCCCAGAACGCGCGGCAGAGGAGGCCCTCGCGGCGTAGCGAGAGTGCCCCGGGTCACAGAATCCACGATGCGGACACATTTCCGTCCGGTCCCTGAGATTTGCCGGTCACCGGCTTGGTGCAGGGCCGCTGCGGATGGTCACCTTGACGGCATGTCCCGCTTCGCTCCCGCAGCACCCTCGACCGCGCGCTCCTGCCGTCGCGGCGACATGTGCTGCCCGGCGGCGACCGCGGGACGAATGTGCGTGCTCGACTGACCATCGCTCGGCCTCGCGCCTGACGGCGCCTCCCGCCGTCGCCCCGCCCCCGGCACCGCCCGGGAGCCCCGTTCTCTCGCCGCCTCGAGCTGATGGCCGTGGCTGCCGCACCCACCCCGCCTCTTTCGGCGCCGCACCCCGGCGCCTGCCCGGAAGGACGACCATGTCCCGTAGCACCCGCAACCGCCTCCTCACCGTCACCGCGATCGCCGCCGTCACCACGTTCGCCCTGTCCGCCTGCGGCGGCTCGGACGCCGCCTCGGGCGACGGCAAGGGGGACGGCAAGCTCCGTGTCGGCGTCGTCGGCGCCTCCGACGACAAGTGGGGCGTCTTCACCCAGGAGGCAGCGGCCGAAGGCCTCGACGTCGAGCTCGTGGACCTCCAGGACTACACGCAGGCCAACCCGTCCCTCTCGCAGGGCCAGCTCGACGCCAACCAGTTCCAGCACCTGCAGTTCCTCGCCGGGTACAACGTCGACGCCGACGACGACCTGACGCCCATCGGCGCCACGGCCGTCTACCCGCTGGGTCTGTACTCGTCGAAGCATGACTCGCTCGACCAGATCCCCGCCGGCGGCCAGGTCGCCGTCCCGAACGACCCGACCAACCTGGCCCGCGCGCTCCTCGTGCTCCAGGAGGCCGGTCTCATCGAGCTGAAGGACGGCGGCAGCGCCGTCTCGACCGAGGCCGACGTGCTCCCCAGCTCCAAGGTCTCCGTGACCCCGGTCTCCGCCGAGCAGACCCCGATCCAGCTCCAGTCGGTGGACGCGTCGGTCATCAACAACGACTACATCGAGGACGCCGGCCTCTCCGCCGACGACGCCCTGTTCCAGGACGACCCCGACTCCGCGGCCGCCGAGCCCTACATCAACGTGTGGGTGGCGCGGGCCGAGGACGCCGACGACCCGGACCTCCTGAAGCTCGCCGAGGTCTCGCACTCCGACGCGGTCGTGGCCGCCGAGAAGAAGGCATCCGGCGGCACCGCCGTCATCAAGAAGAACTCGCCCGAGGAGCTGCAGAAGATCCTCACCGGCCTCGAGGACGACATCCGCGCGGCCTCCTGACCCGCCACCCGGACGGGGCGCGCCACCCGCGCCCCGTCCGCGGTGCTGGGCACGACGGCGAAGGACGAGGACTGAGCAGTGAGGACGGACACGTGAGCGAGACCGAGACCGCAGGCGCGGCGCGCGCCGGCACCCCGGCGATCGAGCTGCGCGGGGTGTCGAAGATCTTCGGGGACGGCGACCGCGCCGTGCGCGCCGTGGACGACGTGTCCCTGACGGTGCACGCGGGCGAGATCTTCGGCGTCATCGGCTACTCCGGCGCGGGCAAGTCGACCCTCGTGCGCCTGGTGAACGCCCTGGAGGTCGCGACCTCCGGGACGGTCGTCGTCGAGGGCACCGACCTCTCGGGGCTGCCCGAGCGGCGGCTGCGCGGGGTGCGCGCCCGCATCGGCATGATCTTCCAGCAGTTCAACCTGCTGACCTCGCGCACCGTCGCGGGCAACGTGGCCTACCCCCTCAAGGTGGCGCGCTGGCCGCGGGAGGAGCGCGCGGCGCGGGTCGCCGAGCTGCTGGAGTTCGTCGGCCTGGCCGACAAGGCCAAGGCCTACCCGCGTCAGCTCTCCGGCGGCCAGAAGCAGCGGGTCGGCATCGCGCGCGCCCTCGCGACGTCGCCGACCATCCTTCTCGCCGACGAGTCGACGTCGGCCCTGGACCCCGAGACCACCCGGGACGTGCTGGCGCTGCTGCGGCGCGTCAACGCCGAGCTCGGCATCACCATCGTCGTCATCACGCACGAGATGGAGGTCGTGCGCTCCATCTGCGACCGGGTGGCCGTCATGGAGCGCGGCAAGGTCGTGGAGGTCGGCGACGTGTACGACGTCTTCTCCGCCCCGCGGGCCGACGCCGCCCAGCGCTTCGTCGGCACCGCGATGCACGACCGGCCGTCGCCCGACGCCCTCGCCCGGCTGCGCGAGCGGCACCCGGGCCGCCTCGTCACCGTGGGCGTGCGCGAGGGCGCGAGCACCGGCACCGACCTCTTTCGCTTGCTGCGCGAGCACGAGGTGGACGGCGCCGTCGTCTTCGGCGGCATCAGCGAGGTGGGGGAGCGGCCCTTCGGGTCGCTCACCGTCGAGCTCGTCGCCCCCGACGAGCGGGTCGCCGCGTTCCTCGCGGCGCTGCGCACCCGTGCCGACGTCGTCGACCTCGGCACCGCCGCCCGCCCGCTCGACGACCCACGATCAGCTCTCGCCGAGGGAGGCACCCGATGAACCGCGACTGGGACACCCTCTGGCCGCTCCTGTGGGAGGCGTTCGGCCAGACCCTGCAGATGGTCACCGTGGCGATGCTCACCGGCGGCCTCGCCGGGCTGGCGCTGGGGCTGGCGCTCTACGTCACGCGGCCGGGCAACCTCATGGCGAACCGGGCCGTGTTCGGCGTGCTCAACGTGCTCGTCAACATCGTGCGGCCGATCCCGTTCATCATCTTCGTCACGCTGCTCGGGCCGGTGACGCTGCAGGTCGTCGGCACGACGCTGGGCACCGCGGCGTTCATCTTCCCGCTGTCCGTGATGACGGCGTTCGGCACCTCCCGCATCGTCGAGCAGAACCTCGTCGGCATCGACCCCGGCGTCGTGGAGGCGGCCCGGGCGATGGGCGCGTCGTCGTGGCGGATCATCACCACCGTCCTCGTGCCCGAGGCGCTGGCGCCGCTGATCCTGGGGTACACGTTCCTGTTCATCGCGGTGCTCGACATGTCCGCGATCGCCGGCCTCATCGGTGGTGGCGGCCTGGGTGACTTCGCGCTGCGGTACGGCTACCAGCGGTACAACTGGATGGTCGTCGTCGTCACCGTCGCGGTGATCATCGTGATCGTGCAGGTCGTGCAGTGGCTGGGGAACCTCCTGGCGCGCAAGGTGCTGCACCGCTGAGCTCCCCTCGGGTCAGACGTCCGTGAGGCGGCGCCACTGTGCGGCGACGAGCACCGCCGCGGCGGGTGCCACGACCGCGGTCAGGGCCAGCGCGGCCCCGCCGACGTCCGCCGCAGCCTCGGGCCCGCCGGTGCCGGTCCACAGGGACGGGACGGCGTAGGGGAACCAGGCGCCCGCTCCCACCAGCACGACGACTTGCGTCAGCGCCACGACCCCGATCAGCGCGCCGACCGTGGCGAGGGGGCTGCGCGTCGCCGTCGCGACCGCGGCGAACGGGAGGCTGAGCCCGGTCCCGAGCAGGCCGGCGCCGAGGGCTCGGCCGGCGGCCGCCCAGGCGTCCGGGCCGAAGGGTGCGGACGTCGAGGCGGCGGCGAGGGCCGACGTCGCCACGGTGAGCACGGTCGTCGCGACGACGCACGCCGCCAGCCAACCCGCCACGACCAGCACCCGCGCGAGCGCCAGGGTGCCGCGCGGCGTCGCGAGGCCGAAGTACGCGCCCGCGCGCCCGTCGGCCAGCGGCTGGCCGAAGGTGGCGGCCACGGCGAACCCGCCGGCCATGAGCACCGCGACGGAGAGGATCTGGCCGGCGACGACGAGGTGGGTCGTGGCGAGGTCGCCGGTGGCGTAGTCGGCGAGCTTGGCGGCGCCCGCTCCCTGCACCGCGCCCGACCGTGCCAGCGCGGTCAGCCCGACCGACGCGAGCGGGACCAGCGCGACCAGCAGCGGTGTCGCGAGCCGCTGCACGGTGGCGCGACGCCACGCGAGGAGCTCGACGAGCAGGGCGGTGCGCAGCGCGGTCACGCGTGCCTCCGAGGGTCGGCCTGAGGGTCGGTCTGAGGGTCGGCCAGGGGTTCGGCCGCGACGTCGGCCGCGAGGACGAGGTCGAAGAACCGGCGCTCGAGCTCGGCCCCGCCAGGGGCGAGCGTCCCGACGACGCGCCCGCCGTGCACCGCGAGCACGCGGTCCGCGACGCGCGCCACCTCGTCGAGGTGGTGGCTCGACACCAGGACCGCGGCCCCGCTCGCGGCGCGCTCCCGGACCAGCGCGCGCACGAGCACGACCCCCCGCGGGTCCAGGGCCGAGGTGGGCTCGTCCAGGACGAGGGCGTCGGGCGCGTGGACGACGGCGCACCCGACGGCGAGGCGCTGCGCGTTGCCGAGGGACAGGGCGCGGGCGCGGGCGTCGGCCCAGGGGGTGAGGTCGAGGCGGTCCGCGACGGCGACCACCGCGTCGTCGACCGCGTCGCGGGCCAGCCCGTGCAGGAGGGCCGCGACCCGGAGGTTCTCGACGACGGTGAGGGCGGGGTCCACCAGCGCGGCGCCGACGACGTGGCCGAACCGGCGGGCGGCGGCCACGGGCAGCCGTGCCGGGTCGTGACCCAGCACCCGGGCGGCACCGGCTGCGGGCCGCAGGCGGCCCGTGAGCACGCGCAGCGCCGTCGTCTTCCCCGCTCCGTTGAGCCCGATCATGGCCACCACCTCGCCGGGCGCCACGGTGACGGACAGGCCGGTGAGCGCCCGCCTCCCGCCGAAGGCGTGGTGGACGTCGCGGAGCGCGAGGGCGGGAAGCGGGTCAGGCATCGTCGTCACCCGGCGCGAGCAGCCGGAGCGCGCGGGCGACGGTGTCGGCGACCGTCGTCGCGGGGTCGGCGGGCGCGAGGAGCGCCGCGGTGCACGCGCCCAGGCACGCGGCCGCGGCGACGGTCGCGTCGAAGCGAGGGACGCCGTCGGCGACCAGGCGGTCGGCGACCGCGCGCTCGGTGGCCGCGGTCGCGCCGACGGCCGCCGCCCGCAGCCTCGGCGTCCGCGCGACCAGCGCGACCCGCCGCTGCGCCGTGGTGTCCTCGGTGGGCGCGACGTCGCGGAGGGCCGCGAGCATGCCTCGCCGGACGCGCTCGACGGGCGGCAGGTCTGCCGGTTGGGCGCCGACGGCCTCCGCGATGAGCGGGTCGTACGGGTCGGAGACCAGCAGGGCGTCCTTCGTGGGGAAGTGTCGGAACAGGGTCATCTGCGTGACTCCGGCGGCGTCGGCGATCTGCGCGGTCGTCGTGGCGTCGTAACCCTGCCGCTCGAAGAGGTCCAGGGCGTGGGAGACGAGGCGGTCGCGCGTACGTCGCGCCCGCGGGGTGACGAGCACGGGGCCGTCGGCGGTCATGAAGCCACCGTACACCTGAATGTGAGTGACTCACTTTTCGCCCTGTGCAGCGGCCTCGTCCGTGTCGGCTGGGGCGTCTAGGGTTGGCGGGGTGACCACCGCTCTGTACCGCCGCTACCGGCCCGAGACGTTCGCCGAGGTGATCGGCCAGGAGCACGTCACCGCACCGCTCATGCAGGCCCTGCGCAGCGGGCGCGTCAACCACGCGTACCTCTTCTCCGGCCCGCGCGGCTGCGGCAAGACGACGTCGGCGCGCATCCTCGCGCGGACGCTCAACTGCGCCCGCAACACGCCGGAGACCCCCATCGACACCCCGTGCGGCGAGTGCCCGTCGTGCGTCGAGCTGGCGCGCGGCGGCCCCGGCTCGCTCGACGTCGTGGAGATCGACGCGGCCAGCCACAACGGCGTCGACGACGCGCGCGACCTGCGCGAGCGGGCCACGTTCGCCCCCGCGCGCGACCGGTACAAGATCTTCATCCTCGACGAGGCGCACATGGTGACGCCGCAGGGCTTCAACGCCCTGCTCAAGATCGTCGAGGAGCCGCCGCCCCACGTGAAGTTCGTCTTCGCGACGACCGAGCCGGACAAGGTGATCGGCACCATCCGCTCGCGCACCCACCACTACCCGTTCCGGCTCGTGCCGCCGGACGTGCTAGGCCCGTACCTCGAGCAGCTCACCGCCGCCGAGGGGATCGAGCTGGGCGGGGGCGTCGTGCCGCTGGTCACCCGCGCCGGCGGCGGCTCCGTGCGCGACAGCCTCTCCGTGCTCGACCAGCTCATCGCCGGTGCGACCGGCGGCACCGTGGAGTACGACACCGCGGTCGGTCTGCTCGGCTTCACCCACGCCACGCTGCTCGACGACGTCATCGACGCTCTCGCCGCGAGCGACGGCGCGTCCATCTTCCGCGTGGTCGACCAGGTGATCTCCACCGGGCACGAGCCCCGGCGGTTCGTGGAGGACGTGCTGGAGCGGCTGCGCGACCTCATCGTCATCGGCGTCTCCGGTGACGCCGCCGAGGCCGTGCTCCGTGGGCTGCCCGCCGACCAGCTCGAGCGGATGCGCACCCAGGCCGGGCGCCTCGGCGTGGCCGAGCTGTCGCGCGCGGCCGACCTCGTGAACGCCGCGCTCACCGAGATGACCGGCGCCACCTCCCCGCGGCTGCACCTCGAGCTGCTCTGCGCACGGCTGCTGCTCCCCGGGGCGGACGACGGCGCGGAGGGTCTCGCGGCCCGGATCGACCGCCTCGAGCGCGGAGTCATCGGCAGCGCGCCCGTGCGGTCCGCGCCCGCCGCGACGGGTGACCGTGGGCCCGCGACGGACGCGCCCCCGGCGGCTGCGCCTGCGGCCGGTGGCCTGAGCGGTGCCGCCGCCGCGCGTGCCGCTCTGCAGGCGAGCCGTCGCCCCGCCGACTCCGCCGACTCCGCCGAGCAGGCTGAGACGGCGGTGCCCGCCGCAGCGGCCGCGCCTGCCGCAGCGGTGCCGGAGCGTGCCGGGTCCGACGCGTCCGCCGCGTCGGGGCTCGCGTCCGGACCGGCGGGCTCGGGCGAGGCGCCCCAGGACGGCGACGCCGACACCCGGGCGGAAGACGCTACGCCCCTGGCCTCCGAGGTTGTGGACCCCGAGCCGCCGGTCGCCGGCGTCGAGGACCTCCGCACGGTGGACGCTGAGCCGGACGTCGCGGAGCCCGACGATGCGGCGACGGACGACGCGGCGACGGACGACGCAGAGCCCGTCGGCGCAGAGCCGGTCGCTGCTGAGCCCGTCGACGCTGAGCCCGTCAACCCTGTCCCCGTCAACCCTGAGCAAGTCGCTGCAGAGGCGGACGACGCAGCGCCGGTGGACGCGCAGCCGGTCAGCGTGGCCGCCGTCGAGCCCCCCGTCGCCGGCGGGGCGCCGGGCGCGACCGCGGAGATGGTCCGCCGACGCTGGGACGAGGTGGTCGCGAACATCGGGAGCCCGGTGACTCGTGCGCTCGTCGGCCCGAACGCCCAGGTCGCGTCGCTCGAAGGCGGGCTGCTGCGACTCGGCTTCGCCGCCCCCGGCATGGCACGGACGTTCTCGCAGCCCCGGCACGTGGACGCCGTGAGCGAGTCGGTCTACCAGACGCTCGGTGTCCAGGTGCGGGTCGAGGCCACCGTCGACGAAGGGCGGTCCGGTGGCGGGTCCGCGCCCTCCGGAGGCGACCCCGGCGGCCCGCCGCCCGAAGACCCCGACCCGGAACCCGCTCCGAGCGCCGACGACTCCGCCGGGCGGTCCGGGTTCTCGCGCGCGTCCGGCAACCGCCCGGGCGGCGATCGCCCCGCGGGTACCGGGCCGACGGGATTCGGTGCCGGGAGCCACGGTCCTGGGGGCCGCAGTTCTGGGGGCCACGGAGCTTCCGGCTCCGCACCGACCGCTGGTGGCAATGGCAATGGCAGTGGTGGGTGGCCGGAGGTGCCGGCGCCCGGAGCCGGCCAGGGGCGTCCGTCCGCGCCTGTCGCCGCGACCCCGGTCGCGACCGTCGCGGCGGCCACGGTGGCGGCGGCCGGTCCGCAGTCGCCCGGCACCTCCGGCGCGACAGCTGCCGGCGTCGCCCTCGCTGAGCGCCCGACGGAGTCGCAGCGCGACGCGTCCCCTGAGCTCGCATCCTCTGAGGCCGCATCTGCGGAGCCCACATCTGCGGAGCCCGCATCTTCGGAGGCCGTGGTCCCTCAGGGGCGTGCGGCCGCGCCGGCGCGCACGGCGGCGGAGGACGCTGACGCCGCCTGGCTGGCGGGCGCGTCCACCGCTGCCGCCGCGCCGCGGCGCGCCACCGGGTCCAGCGCCCCCGCCGTCGAGACGGTGCCGCCGTCCGGCTCCCGGGCCGGCGACCCGTCGTCGTGGACGCAGGAGGTCCGGGCACCCGCGCCGTCCGCGCCGTCCGCGCCAGGTCCGGCCGAGCCGAACCGGTCCGCCGCCGCTCCGTCCGGCCCCGCACCGTCGGCGTCGGCGACGGCTCAGGCTGCCGCCACCCCGTCAGTGGCACCGCCGTCTCCGGCCGCCCCGCCGCCGACCGTACCGGCACCGACCACCTCGCCGGCTGGTGCGCCTGCCGGCTCGCCCGTCCGCGAGACGCCGCGGCAGGCAGCCGAGCGGCGCGTGCGCGAGGCGCAGCAGGCCGAGGCTCGACCCGCCTGGGGCGGGTCGTCCGGCCCGGGCGGGATGGACGACGAGCCGTCCGCCGACGACCCCGACATCACGTCGACCGGACTGGTCGGCGTGCAGCTGGTGGTCCAGGTGCTGGGCGGCAAGGTCATCGAGGAGATCGCGGAGCAGCCCTGACATGACCGGCCACCCGACCACCGCGTCGAGCTCCGCTCCGGAGATCCCGACTACCCCGGCGACCCCGGCGACCACCACGCTGCACATCGTCGCCGCCGTCATCGTGCGCGACGACGGCCGCGCGCTCCTCGTGCGCAAGCGCGGGACCACCGCGTTCATGCAGGTGGGTGGCAAGATCGAGCCGGGGGAGGAGCCGGTGGCAGCGCTCGTGCGCGAGTGCGCGGAGGAGATCGGCCTCGTCGTCGACCCGACCGCCGCCCGGCCGCTGGCCCGCCGAGCCGCCGTAGCGGCCAACGAGCCGGACCACGTGGTCGACGCGCACGTCTTCGAGATCGGGCTGCCGCAGGGATTCGTCGTCGAGACGCGGGCCGAGCTCGAGGAGCACGTCTGGGTCGACCCGGCCGACCCCGTCGCGCCGCACCCGCTGGCACCGCTGTCGGTCGACCTCATGGCCGACGTCGCCGCCGGCCGATGACCTTCGGCCGGTGAGCGCACCCGTGCCCGGGGGCCCGCGGCGCGGTGCGATCCACCACGTCGAGCTGTGGGTACCGGACCTCGCGCGCGCCGAGCGTTCATGGGGCTGGCTGCTCGCCCGGCTCGAGTACCGCCCCCACCAGTCCTGGGAGCACGGGCGGTCGTGGCTGCTCGACGACGCCTACGTGGTCGTCGAGCAGAGCCCGGCGCTGTCGGACACCACCCACGACCGCCGTCGTCCCGGGCTGAACCACCTCGCCCTCCACGCCGGCACGCGCGCCCAGCTCGACGCACTGGTCGCCGCCGCTCCCGAGCACGGGTGGACGTTGCTCTTCGCCGACCGCCATCCGTTCGCCGGCGGCCCGGAGCACTACGCCGCCTACCTGGAGGACGAGGACGGGTTCGAGGCCGAGCTCGTCGCGGGCTGACCGAGAACACCTCGGCGGGCTCGGAACTACCTCGGCAGGCTCGGGACTACCTCGGCAGGCCTGGGACTACCTCGCGGGGGCCTGGGACGACCTGGGCTGGGAGCGGCGCAGGTCGTCGAGCCAGGACGCGAAGTTGGCGACGCTGTCGGGCATGAACGGCAGCTCGTCGATCATCCGGAGCAGCCGGGCGGGCGGGACCCACGCGCCCCAGGCGACCTCCTCGGGCTGCCAGGTGACGGCGCCGTCGTAGGTGCACTCGTAGAGGAACTCGCGCATGCGCGTGCGGTCGTCGGCGTAGTCGGCGGACCCGAGGGGCGCGAGGTCGACACCCGTCACCCCCAGCTCCTCGGCCAGCTCCCGGACGGCGGACTCCGCCGGGTCCTCGCCGGCGCGCAGCACGCCGCCGGCGCAGAAGTCGTACCGGCCGGGGTAGAGGTCCTTCGTGTCCGTGCGGCGGTGCACGTAGACCTCGCCGGCGCCGTTGCGCACGACGACCGCCGTCGCGGCGTGCCGCAGGTTCTCGGCACGCACCCGGGCCCGGGGCGCCGTACCGCACGGGCGCCCGTCGTCGTCGAGCAGCGCCACGACCTCGGAGGCGGACAGATCCATGCGAGCCATCCTGCCGCAGTGGTCACGTCGGCAGTTCGGCATCGGGGCGGCAGTCCGAACTGCCGACACGGTCGTGAAGTGCCGCACCGATCACGGAGCCGCCGCTGTCCGGCACCGACAGTCCGCGGTGTCTCCGGCGGCCCGTAGGCTGGGTCCTTGTGTACGAGGGCGCAGTCCAGGACCTGATCGACGAGCTCGGCCGCCTTCCCGGCGTCGGGCCCAAGAGCGCGCAGCGGATCGCGTTCCACCTGCTCGCGGCCGACTCCGCCGACGTGCGCCGCCTGGCCGACGCGCTCACCGAGGTCAAGGCGCGCGTGCAGTTCTGCGAGACGTGCGGCAACGTCGCCGAGTCGCCGAAGTGCCGCATCTGCGCGGACCCGCGCCGCAGCGACGACGTGATCTGCGTCGTCGAGGAGCCCAAGGACGTCGTCGCCATCGAGCGCACGCGGGAGTTCCGGGGGCGGTACCACGTGCTCGGCGGCGCCATCAACCCGATCGAGAACGTCGGCCCCGACGACCTGCGCATCAGCCAGCTCATGACGCGCCTCGCCGACGGGGCGGTCACCGAGGTCATCCTCGCCACCGACCCCAACATCGAGGGCGAGGCGACGGCCACGTACCTGTCGCGGCTCATCGCCCCGATGGGCGTCACCGTGTCTCGTCTGGCCAGCGGCCTGCCCGTCGGGGGAGACTTGGAGTACGCGGACGAGGTGACCCTCGGGCGCGCGTTCGAGGGCCGGCGGGTCGTCGGCGGCTGACCAGCCGCGACGCCCGCGAGGACACCGTCCAGCACGACCGACGCCGTCGACCACGGCGGGAGGGGGCAGCATCGTGGGGGAGATCGAGGCGGGCTCAGAGTTCCGGGACGTCGCCGAGCAGATGTCCGCGCAGGCGCGCGTGTTCCTCTCGACGACGACGCAGGTGGCGTCCGGCGCCGCACCGGGGGCCGAGCTCTCGCTGCTGATCCTCGCGACGTCCGACCTGCTCGCCGCGGGCGCGCGGCTGGCCGCGATCGTCGACGTCGTCCCCGCCGAGCGGTGGGAGCCCGACGCCGGCCCGGAGACCGACGTCGACCCCCTGCGTGACGCGCTCGCGAAGATGTTCGACGGCTTCGACGACTACGTGGAGGTGGCCGACCCGGCGCTCAGCGCCGACGTCACCCCCGCCACCCTGTCCGGCGACCTGGCGTGCGTCGCCGAGGAGATCGCCAAGGGCTTGCAGCACTTCGACGACGGTCACGAGCTCGAAGGCCTGTGGTGGTGGCAGTTCAGCTACCTGTCGTCCTGGGGCGAGCGCGCGTCGTCGGCGCTGCGCGTGCTGCAGGGCGTGCTCGCGCACCTGCGCCTCGACGTCGACGACGACGTCGCCGCCGAGGCGGAGTACGACGCCCTGCACTCCTGAGCGTCAGGCCGGCGGCGGTCGCCGCGCGGCACGACCCGTCGCCCTGCGCCGCGACACACTCGGCGGGGTGACGGACAGGTACCGGGCATGAGCCAGCAGCAGCGGCACGCCGATCCGGAACGCACCTTCAGGGCGCTCTACGAGGCGGTCTATCCGGACCTCGTGAGGTTCGCCCAACGTCGAGCGCATCCCGACCGTGCCGAGGACCTGGCTGCCGAGGCGCTGCTGGTGGTCTGGCGTCGCCTCGAGGACCTGCCACGCTCGCACGACGACGCCCGAGCCTGGGTCTTCGGCATCGCCCGCAACCTCATGCTCAACGATCAGCGGGGTGAGCAGCGCCGCCGCGCCCTCGGCGTGCACCTCGCCGACACGCCGTCGCTCCCGTCGGCCATGGAGGCCGACGGGGTCGTGAGCCTGATCGACCTCGGCCGGGCATGGAAGCTCCTGAGCGAGACGCACCAGGAGGCGATCGCTCTCGCAGCGTTCGAAGGTCTCGATGCGCCCCGGGCCGCCGCCGTCCTCGGCATCTCGCCGGTGGCGTTCCGGCTGCGACTGAGTCGGGCGCGTCGAGCGCTCCGGCTGTTCCTCGACGACCTGCCCCGGCAGGCCGCGCCATCGACCCCCGTCACCGAGAGGACCGCAGCATCATGAACCGTTCCGACACCATCGACGGCGCCCTGCGGCTGCTGGACCGGGCCGACCGCACCGTCGACCCCACCAGCTCCCGTGCTCGCGCTGACCTCGACACCATCCTGGCGACGGAGCCTGGTCGGGCGACGGGGCCGAGGCTCGCGTCGTCACCGATCGCCGACGTCCGCGCCCCCCAGCTTTCCAGGCCCGTCCGTCGAGCAGCCCTGCTCGGCGGCGTGGCGGTCGCGGCCGCCGCGTCGATCGTGGTGATGCCTGCGCTCACCGGCGGAGACCAGGCCTTCGCCACCTGGAAGGCGACACCGCAAGGCATGTCAGCGCAAGAGCGTGAGCGGGCGGCCGACGCATGCCGGGAGAGCCAGGCAGGAGGTCCCGGCAGCGCGTACGTCGACCTGCTGGACCGCTCCGAGACCGTCGTGGCTGAACGCCGAGGGGCCTGGAGCACGGTGATGCTCGCCGACGTCGGCGGATTCTCGGCCCTCTGCATCACCGACGACTCCTCGCACCTCTTCGACAAGGCCTGGATCGGCTCCGTCGGCGCCCCCACCGCCTACGCAGCACCGGGACCGCGCGACCTGTCGGCGAGAGACCTGGGCGTGGGCACGATGAGCTCCGGCGACATCTCGCTGGCGGCCGGCGATGCCGGGACCGAGGTCTCGAGCGTCGCGTACGACAGCCGGTCGCACGGCCGGGTCGTCGCCACCGTGACCGGTGGTCACTTCGCCCTCTGGTTCCCCGGTGATGAGCTGCTGGGCGCGTCGAGCGACGGGGTGGACGTCCAGGTCACGTACACCGACGGCACCACCGACACGGTCCGTCTGACTCTCTGACCGTCGTCGCATCCCGACAGGGAGGCGATCACGGCAGGGACGGCGGGAGAACCGCCACGGGCGAGATCGGCGCCGGTGGGCATGGCAGGATTCCCGCGTGCCCGACCTCGACACCCTCACCATCGTGCTGCTCGTCCTCGCCGGGCTCACCGCCGGCTGGGTCGACGCCGTCGTGGGGGGCGGCGGGCTGATCCAGCTCCCGGCGCTGCTGCTGGTGCCCGGGATCTCGCCGGTGCAGGCGCTGGCCACGAACAAGCTCGGCTCGATCATGGGGACGTCGACCAGCGCGATCACCTACTACCGCCGGGTGGGCCCCGACCTCACGACCGCCGGCCCGATGGCGCTCGCGGCCCTGGTCGGGGCGTTCGGCGGGGCCGCGCTGGCCAGCCGCATCCCGGCCGACCTGTTCAAGCCGATCATCCTCGTCGTCCTCGTGGGCGTGGCCACGTACACCGTGCTGAAGCCGAAGCTGGGCGCGCACGACAACCTGCGCTGGGAGGGCAACCGGCACCGCTGGACCGCGGCCGGCATCGGGCTCGTCATCGGCGCGTACGACGGGCTGCTCGGACCCGGCACGGGCACGTTCCTCGTCATCGCGCTGGTGAGCGTGCTCGGCTACGCGTTCCTGCCGGCGTCGGCGCTGGCGAAGATCACCAACTTCGCGACGAACCTCGGCGCGCTGCTGTTCTTCGTCCCGCACGGCGCCGTGCTGTGGGGGCTGGGGCTCATGATCGGCGCGGCCAACCTCGTGGGCGCGTACGTCGGAGCGCGGATGGCGGTCGCCAAGGGCAGCGCGTTCGTGCGCGTCATCTTCGTCGTCGTGGTGGGCGCGCTCATCATCAAGCTCGGGTACGACGTCTGGCACGACTGGAGCGCGTGAGGCGTTCACGACCTGGACCACACCTGCGGCCCGAGGTGACGACCACGTAGCATCGACGGGCAAGCACCAGCACCCGGCGGGCCGTTGAGAGAGACGGAGGCCGGCCAGCAGAAGGTTGTGACAGGTATGGCACTTGTCGTACAGAAGTACGGCGGATCCTCCGTGTCCGACGCCCACAGCATCAAGCGCGTGGCGAAGCGGATCGCGGCGACCAAGCGGGCGGGGAACGACGTCGTCGTCGTGGTGAGCGCCATGGGCGACACCACGGACGAGCTCCTCGACCTCGCCGGGCAGATCACCCCGCTGCCCCCGCAGCGCGAGCTCGACATCCTCCTCACCTCCGGTGAGCGCATCTCGATGTCCCTGCTCGCCATGGCGATCACGAACCTCGGGGTGAAGGCGAAGTCCTTCACCGGCCAGCAGGCCGGCCTCATCACCGATGCCGTGCACGGCCGCGCGCGGCTCGTGGACGTCGTCCCGCACCGTGTCCGCGAGACGGTGGAGCGGGGCCAGGTCGCGATCGTCGCCGGGTTCCAGGGCGTGAGCTCGTCGAACGACGTGACGACGCTCGGCCGCGGCGGCTCGGACACGACGGCGGTCGCGCTCGCGGCAGGGCTCGACGCCGACGTCTGCGAGATCTACACGGACGTCGACGGCGTGTTCACCGCCGACCCGCGCATCGTCCCGGCAGCGCGGAAGATCGACCGCGTCACCTACGAGGAGATGCTCGAGCTCGCCGCGTCCGGCGCCAAGGTCCTCGCCCTGCGTGCGGTGGAGTACGCACGCCGCTACGACGTGCCCGTGCACGTGCGCAGCTCGTTCAGCAACACCACCGGCACCCTCGTCACCGGTACGTACGGCGACGCGATCGACCCCAACGCCCCCACGGGCGACCAGGAGGAGACAGAGATGGAAGCCCCGATCATCTCCGGCGTCGCGCACGACCGCAGCGAGGCCAAGATCACCGTCGTCGGCGTGCCGGACAAGCCCGGCACCGCCGCCCGCATCTTCGAGGTGGTGGCCGGCGCGGGCGCGAACATCGACATGATCGTGCAGAACGTCTCGGCAGCCCACACCGGCCTCACGGACATCTCGTTCACGCTGCCGCACGCGGACAGCCCCTCCACGCTCGCCGCGCTGAACGCCCTCCAGGAGGAGATCGGGTTCGCGTCGCTGCAGTACGACGACCAGATCGGCAAGCTGTCGCTGGTCGGCGCGGGCATGAAGTCGCACCCCGGGGTCTCGGCGCGGCTGTTCGGCGCGCTGCGGGACGCGGGGATCAACATCGAGATGATCTCCACCTCGGAGATCCGCATCTCGGTCGTGACCCGCGAGGACGCCCTGGACGACGCGGTGCGCGCCATCCACACGGCGTTCGAGCTGGACTCCGCCGAGGGCGAGGCCGTCGTCTACGCCGGCTCGGGGCGGTGACGCGCTGATGGTCCAGATCAACACCTCCGGCGTGAACGTCGCCATCGTCGGCGCCACCGGCCAGGTCGGCGGCGTGCTGCGCCGCCTCCTGGCGGAGCGCGCCTTCCCGGTCAAGGAGCTGCGGTTCTTCGCCTCGGCGCGCTCCGCCGGCAGCACCCTGCCGTTCGAGGGCGTGGACGTCGTCGTCGAGGACGTCGCGGCCACCGCCACCGACGACCTGGCGGACGTCGACGTCGCGATCTTCTCCGCGGGCGGCGGCACGTCGCGCGAGCACGCGCCCCGGTTCGCCGAGGCGGGCGCCGTCGTCATCGACAACTCGTCAGCGTGGCGCCTCGACCCCGAGGTGCCGCTGGTCGTCTCCGAGGTGAACCCGGAGGCGATCGGCGACGCCGTCAAGGGCATCGTCGCGAACCCGAACTGCACCACGATGGCCGCGATGCCGGTGCTCAAGCCGCTGGCCGACGAGGCAGGGCTGGAGCGGCTGCGCGTCGCGACCTACCAGGCGGTGTCCGGCTCCGGCCTCGGCGGGGTCAAGGAGCTGGCCGACCAGGCGCGGGCCGCCGTCGCCGGGGACCTGGAGGGACTGGCGCACTCTGGTGCGGCGGTCGACTTCCCGACGCCGGACAAGTACGTCGCGCCCATCGCGTTCGACGTGCTGCCGCTGGCCGGGAACCTCGTGGATGACGGCTCGGGCGAGACCGACGAGGAGCAGAAGCTCCGCAACGAGTCCCGCAAGATCCTCGGCCTGCCCGACCTGGCCGTCGCCGGCACCTGCGTGCGGGTGCCGGTGTTCAGCGGGCACTCGCTGGCCATCCACGCCGAGTTCGGTGCCGCGATCACGCCCGAGCGTGCCCGGGAGCTGCTCGCGTCCGCGCCGGGCGTCGAGCTGGCGGACGTGCCCACGCCGCTGCAGGCTGCGGGAGCCGACCCGTCGTTCGTCGGGCGGATCCGCACCGACCAGTCCGTGCCCGGCGGGCGCGGACTCGTCCTGTTCGTCGCGAACGACAACCTACGCAAGGGTGCGGCGCTCAACGCCGTCCAGATCGCGGAGATCGTCGCCGGCGACCTGGCCGAGCTGGCCGCGCTCGAAGACGTCGACGCCGCCGAGGCTGCGGAGGCCACCCCCGCCTGACCTGCAGCGCCTGCACAACCACGGGGCCCGGTGACGAGCGATCGTCGCCGGGCCTCGTGCTGTGCGGACCCGTGCCCGACCCTGTCCGCGGTCGACCTGTCCGTGGGTGGGTCAGCAGGTGCGGTTGCCGTGGAGGTCTTGGCAGACGAGGTGGGTGCGGGCTTCGGTGATGGTGAGGGGGGTGGTGGTGCTGGTGGTGGTGAGGGTGTCGGGGATGGTGGTCCAGGTGCTGGTGCCTTGGATGCGGTAGCGGCCTTGCCAGGTGGTGGTGAGGGTGGGGGTGATGTGGGTGCGGTAGACGTTGCCGTGGGTGTCGGTGTGGGTGTGGGGGTCGGTGTCGGGGGTGCCGAGGCGGGTGTAGGTGTGCCCGATCCAGGTGGTGTCGGGGGTGGGGTCGCCGGGGTGCCAGGGGTGTCCGGGGTCGGTGGTGGTGAGGGTGTTGCTGGTGCTGTGGGGGTCGTCGAAGTCCCAGGTGTATCTGGTGGGTTCGGCGCGGATGGTGAGGGGGATGCCGAGGAGGGTGGTGTCGCGGTCGTGGGGGGTGGCGGTGGTGTAGGCGGGGTAGTGGATGTTGACGAGCAGGGGTGGGGTGGCTTGGAGGGTGGCGGTGGGGGTGGGGATGTGCAGGGTGCGGAAGGCGTGGCGGGCTTGGGTGGTGAGGTCGGTGGGGGTGATGCATTGGTCGTCGGTGAGTTGTTCGGGGTTGGCGTAGGTGCCGTCCTTGCGCAGGCGTTGGACCCATAGGGCGTGCAGGCGGGTGCCGTCGCAGGCGGGGGTGATCTGGGCTTCGGTGGTGTTCTGGGGGCAGGCGCCGGGTGCGGTGGTGATGGCTTGGACGGCTTCGAGGTCGTCGAACGTGAGGCAGGCCGTGGCGTCCGCGCGCAGGTAGCGGTCCTGGGATTGGCCGGAAGTGGACTTGCCAGGCCCCGTGTTTCCTGCGTGAGCATCGCCCTCGCGTCCGACCTGCATGGTGTCGGTTGCCTCGTCTGCCCTGCTCCAGATCGATCCCTCGTCGGCGGGCGATGTCGCTACCGACGGGAGGACGAGTGCGGTCATCAAGCCAAGTGAGGTCGCCGCGAGTTTCGCGATTTCGCGCATCTCACTTTTCCTTGATCTGGGCGGCGCCGATCATGACCCAGGCACCGTCCTGTCGCCCGACCTCGACAGCCAGGTGCAGTTGGACTGGTTTTTCCTCGTAGATGACCGCGTCCGTCATATCCGTCAGGGTGACGGCACCCTGCGCGACCTTGACGTCGACCGGCCAGATCCCGGTCGCCTGATCTTGTTCGTACAAATGTGTGACGCTCGCGGTGGTCGGCTTGCTCTCCCAGTCGTAACCCTTCGCTGCGATTTCTCGCGCCTGCCTCAGGCGATTGGCGCAGTATTCACAGCTCTTGTGCGACATGGCCTCCCACTCGGCGGTGTCGCCCGTCTTCATGATGTAGTCGTCGAGCTCGAGGAAGTAGACCGCGGCGGCTTCGGCGCCGGCGGGCCCGTCGTCGTCCAGCGCCTGGGGTCGTTCGGGTGCCACGACGACAGCCTTGGCTGTCGGCGACGGCGACGGCGAGGGCTTCGTGCTGGCGCTGGTACCGGGCCGCGGTGTGGCGGTCGGTGGCTCGTCCTCGGCGCACCCGGCGACGAGCAGGGCGG
Organism: Isoptericola sp. NPDC057191; assembly: GCF_042670225.1. Lineage (NCBI taxonomy): Bacteria > Bacillati > Actinomycetota > Actinomycetes > Micrococcales > Promicromonosporaceae > Isoptericola > Isoptericola sp. NPDC057191. Next base: position 23,502 of record NZ_JBHUWC010000007.1, read on the forward strand.
CGGCCGTGGCGAGGGAGGTGGCGGCGAGGACGGCCCGGGTGCGGGTCATGACGAGGCTTCCTGTCGGCGGCGAGGTCGCGTCACTGTAGGTCGATCCCGCAGCGGGCCGCCGAGGGCCTGTGGATAACCGTCTGGCACCCGGTGTGCCCCGGGGGGTTGCGCGACGCGCCGTTCAGTGGTTCATTAGTCGAGTAACGAACCCATGAACCACTGACCCTGCGTGAGGAGGCCGCGTGTTCGACGGTCCCGAACCGATCTACCTGCAGATCGCCCAGATGATCCGCGCGCAGGTGCTCGCCGGAGAGCTCGCGGAGGAGGAGCAGGTCATGTCGACCACCCAGTTCGCCACGACGTTCCGCATCAACCCCGCCACCGCCGCCAAGGCCTTCGCCGGCCTGGTGGACGAGGGCGTCCTGTACAAGCGCCGCGGCCTGGGCATGTTCGTCGCCCCAGGAGCGCGCGAGCGCCTGCTCGACCACCACCGCAAGGCCTACTTCGACGACGTGCTCGCGCCGGCGCTCGCGCAGGCCGACCTGCTCGGCATCTCGACCGACGAGCTCGTCGCCTACGTCCTCGGCACGGACGACCACCACCAGCCCACGACCACCACGGAGGAGCCATGACCCCCGCACCCTTCGGCGCCCGTCTCGACGACGTCGTCGTCCGGTTCGGAGCGCAGCGCCGGCTGACGGCCGACGGCGCGGCCATCAAGGACGAGGCCGGGACCGCGCTCGACGGCGTGACGCTCGACCTGCGGCCCGGCGTCATCACGGGCGTCCTGGGCCGCAACGGCGCCGGGAAGTCGACGCTCCTGACCCTGCTGGCCGCGTTCAACCGCCCCACCGAGGGCACGGTCCGCGTCGGCACGGGCGACCTCCTGGAGGACCCGTGGGAGAACCCGTGGGTCACCGCGAACGTCCAGCTCGTGCGCGAGAGCGGCGACCTCATGGACGACGAACGCGTCTCCGAGACGCTCAAGTACTACGCCGACCTGCGCCCGTACTGGGACGCCGACCTCGCCGCGCGGCTGCTCGACACGTTCGAGGTGAACCCGCGCAAGAAGCCGACCGCCCTGTCCCGCGGCAAGCGGTCCGCAGTCGGGGCCACGATCGGCCTCGCGGCGCGCGCCCCGCTGACGATCCTCGACGAGGTGTACCTCGGCATGGACGCCCCGACGCGGTACGCGTTCTACGACGAGATCCTGGCGGACTACGCCGAGCACCCGCGCACCATCCTGCTCTCCAGCCACCTGGTGGAGGAGGTCGAGCGGCTCTTCGAGGACGTCGTGGTGCTGCACCGCGGTCGCGTGCTCCTCGCCGAGACCGCCGAGGAGATGCAGGCCCGCGGATTCAGCCTCACCGGCCCGGTCACGGCGGTCGAGGAGCTCGCCCGCGGCCGCCGCGAGCTGCACCGCCAGCAGCTGGGCGCCACCGTGCAGGTCACGCTCGAGGGCGCGCCCGACGACGCCACGACAGCCGCGGCACGCGCCGCCGGCGTCGAGCTCGGGTCCCTGCCCCTGCAGGACCTCTTCGTGCGCCTGACCCAGCCGGAGGCCGCGAGCGTGGCGGAGGCACGGCGATGAGCGCCGCGGTCGTCGTCACCCCGGCCGAGCGGGACGTCTTCGTGGCGCGGATGCACGCGCGGGCGGTGCGCCGTGTGGCGCGGTCCGTCGGGCGGGCGTCGCTCGTCGTCGGGTCGATCTTCTGGGGCATCTTCCTCGTCGTCACCGTCGCCGTGCCGCTCGTCGTGCACCAGGCCGGTGGCGTGATGGGTGGGGGAGTGCTGACGGGTGCCGAGTACGCGGCGCCGTGGTTCGCGCTCTCTCTCGGCATGATCGCGCTCGGCTCGCTGGTCGTCCCGCACCTGGCCGCCGGCGGCACCCGTCGCTCGCTGGCCGTGGGCGGGCTCGGCGCGGCCCTGGTCGCGGGCCTCGCCTACGGCGTGGCCTACGGGCTGCTCCTGCTCGTGGAGCGCGGCCTCTTCGGCGCCCTCGGGTGGACGTGGGACCAGCTCGGCAGCGGGCTCGACGCCGGCGGGGCATGGCTCGTGGTCACCGTCGTGGCCAGTGCGATCTCCGTCGCCGTGTACACGCTGGTCGGGATGGCCGCGCAGGCCGCCTACCGGACGCACGGCGTGTGGCGCGGCACGGCGCTGCTGCTGCCCGGGCTGGTGCTGCTGGTCCTGGTCGACCACGCCACCCGCAGCGGAGCGTTCGCGGACGCCTTCGGCGGCCTCGGCCTGGGCGGGGACCACGCTCCCGCCGCGCTCGGGCTCCTGCAGGCGTTCGTCGTGCTGGCGCTGGCCGCGGGCTGGCTCTGGTGGCAGGTGCGCACCCTCCGACTCCGTCCGACGAGGTGACCCCATGACCACAGCGCCGTACCGCGTCGCCGTCGGCAAGGTCCGCCGCCGGACGCTGCGCTCGCTCGTGATCTCCGGCGCCTGGTTCTGGGCGATCTGGGCGGCGTTCGTCGTCGCCGTGCCGCTGGCCGTCGACCGGTGGGGCGGCGAGATGGACGGCCTCACCTACGACGCCGCCGGCGGACCGGTCCGCTGGGTCGCGTTCGCCGTCGGAACCATCCTCACGGCGGCGCTGCTCGACCTGCACGTCGCCGCCGGCGGCACCCGCCGGTCGTTCGTCGACGGCGTCGTGCGCGCCGCAGCCGTCGCCGGGCTCGCGTTCGGGGTGCTCGCCGTGGTGCTGGCGCTCGCGGAGCAGCGGCTCTACGCCGCGATCGACCGGTCCTGGCAGGGCACCGCCGCGCCGCTCGACGTCGGCACCCCGGCGGGGGCCGTCGTCACGGCCGCGGGGGAGGCGCTCGTCGTCGTGACGTACGTCCTCGTGGGCGTCGCCGTGGTCGCGGGCTACCGGCGCGGCGGCCCGTGGCGCGGCACGCTCCTGGTCGTCCCGCTCCTGCTGCCTGCCGCGCTGGCCGACCTCGCCACGCAGACGGGCGTCTTCGGGCTCGCCGTCCGCGGCGGGTACGAGAACGTCCCGCTCGGCGCCGTGCTCGCCGTCGCGGGCTCGCTCGCCGCCGCCGCGCTGGCCACCGTCGTCGCCCACCGCATGCTCTCCGCCGTCCCGCTCCGCCCCTGACCGCGCACCACACCCGCACCCGCCCGCACACACCCGCACCACCGACCCGAAGGAGGCCCTCATGGCCGACCCCATCGTGGAGGTGTCGAACCTCCGCAAGACCTACGGTCCGAAGACGGCCGTCGACGACGTGTCGTTCACGGTCCAGCCCGGTGAGATCTTCGGCATCCTCGGCCCCAACGGTGCCGGGAAGACCACCACCGTCGAGACGCTCGCCGGGCTGCGCACGGCCGACGGCGGCACCGTGCGCGTCCGCGGTGTCGACACGCAGCGCGACCCCGCCGCCGTCCGGGACGTCCTGGGCGTGCAGCTCCAGGAGGCGGCGCTGCACGACAAGATCACCGTGGGCGAGGCCCTGCGCCTGTTCGCGGGGTTCTACCCCGACCCCGCCGACCCCGCCGAGCTGCTGGCGCTGCTCGACCTCACCGAGCACGTCGACAAGCAGTTCGCGCGGCTCTCGGGCGGCCAGAAGCAGCGGCTGTCCATCGCGCTCGCCCTCGTCGGCAACCCCGAGATCGCCATCCTCGACGAGCTCACCACCGGCCTCGACCCGCAGGCGCGGCGCGCTACCTGGGACCTCGTGGAGCGCGTCCGCGACACGGGCGTCACCGTCCTGCTCGTCACGCACTTCATGGAGGAGGCCGAGCGCCTCTGCGACCGGCTCGTCGTCATCGACGCGGGCCGCGTCGTCGCCGAGGGCACCCCGGCCGAGCTGATCGACGGGCTCGAGGGCGGCCGCACCGTCGTCGTGCGCTTCGCCGCGCAGGACGTCGACCGCGGCCGTGCCGTCCTCGACTCCCTCGCGGACCGCGACCCCGACGTGCACCGTGTCGAGCGGGTGGACGGCACCACCGCCGAGGTGGCCGTCTCCGGCAGCCGCCGGGTGCTGTTCTCCCTCGTCCCCGCCCTCGCCGCGGCCGACCTCGTGCCCGACGACGTCCGCACCGTCACCCGTTCGCTGGAGGACGTCTTCCTCGCCGTCACGGGGCGCACCTACGACCCCGAGGCCGCACCCGCCCTCGCCACCGAAGGAGCGTCGTCATGACCGCCGCTGCGCCCGCAACGCCCGCTCGTCCCGTCCGTCCCGCCCGCCGCGCCTGGCGCGGGTTCGGGCTGCTGGTGCGCACCGAGGCCCGGGTGTGGCTCCGGGACTTCGCCGCCCCGTTCTTCGGGATCCTCTTCCCGACCCTGATCCTCGTCGGCGTCGGCTACGCCATCCCCGGCATGCGCGACCCGATCACCGACGCGCCGGTGACGTCGGTCTGGTACGGGCTCACCCCGATCGCCACCTACCTGCCCACCGTGATGGCGATGGCCGTCGGCACCGCGTCGCTCACCGTCATGCCGGTGACGATCGCGACCTACCGCGAGAAAGGCGTGCTGCGCCGCCTCTCGACCACCCCGATGCGTCCGCAGGGGATCGTGCTGAGCCACCTGCTCATCAACGTCGCGACGACGGTCGTGGGCGTCGTCCTCGCCCTCGTCGTCGCGCAGCTCGCGTTCGGCATCGCCGTGCCGCAGCACCTCGGCGTCGTGCTGCTCGCGTTCGTCCTCGGACTGTGCGCGATGTTCTCGCTCGGCATGCTCGTCGCCGCCGTCGCGCCGCGGGCGTCCGTGGCCAACGCCGTCGCGATGTCGCTGTACTTCCCGATGCTCCTGCTCGCCGGGCTCTGGACGCCCGGGCCGATCATGCCCGAGCTGCTCCGACAGATCGGCCAGTTCACGCCGCTCGGCGCCGCGTCCCAGGCGATGACCACGGGCTGGTTCGAGTCCGGGTTCCCCCTGCTGCAGTGCGTCGTCATGGTGGTGTGGACGGCGGTGCTGCTGCCCCTCGCGGTCCGGTTGTTCCGCTGGACGTGAGCGTCGCGCGCGCCCGGGGCGAGTAACGTGCGGCGGATGCGCAGAGTGGCAGAGCTGGCCGGGAAGTGGTTCGCGGTGCTCGTGGTGCTGGGCGGGGTCGCGGGGCTGCTGGCGCCGACGGCGCTCGCGCCCGTCGCCGCGCAGACGCCGCTGTTCCTCGGGATCATCATGTTCGGGATGGGGCTCACGCTGCGTGGGTCCGACTTCGGGCTCGTCGCGCGCCGGCCGTGGGCCGTGCTGCTCGGCGTGGTCGCGCAGTTCACGATCATGCCGGTGCTGGCCTGGGCGATCGGGCACCTGTTCGGCCTCGAGGGCGACGCGCTGATCGGCATGATCCTCGTGGGCGCCGCCCCGGGCGGGACGGCGTCCAACGTCGTCGTCTACCTCGCGAAGGGCGACACCGCCCTGTCCGTCACGCTGACGTCCGTCTCCACGCTGCTCGCCCCGCTCCTCACGCCGGCGCTGGTGCTGTGGCTCGCCGGCTCCCAGCTCGACGTCACCTACGGCGCGCTGGTCACGTCCATCATGCAGATCGTGCTGTTCCCCGTGCTGGCCGGGCTGCTGGTGCGGACGTTCGCGGGCGGGCTCGTGGAGCGGTACATGCTGCCCTACCTGCCGCTCGTGTCCGTCGCGGGGATCGTCGTCATCGTGGCCGGCATCGTTGCCGCCAACGCCGACGCCGTGCTCGGCACCGGGATCCTCGTGGCGCTCGCCGTGATCGTGCACAACGGCCTCGGCCTCCTGCTCGGCTACGGCGCCGCGAGCCTGGCGCGGCTCGACGAGGGCTCCCGTCGCGCCGTCAGCGTCGAGGTCGGCATGCAGAACTCGGGCCTCGCGGCCAGCCTCGCCACCCACTACTTCACGCCGGCGGCAGCGCTGCCCGCCGCGCTGTTCTCCGTCTGGCACAACGTGTCCGGCTCGGTGCTCGCGTCGTTCTGGGCCCGTCGTCCGGTCGGGCCGGACGAGCGGCGTGCTACCGCCGCGGCCCCTAGCCTGCAGCCGTGAAGCCGTTCCTCTTTCTCGGCACGCGGGCCGAGGACGTCGCCGCCGACGGCGAGTACGAGGCCGTCCTGCGCCACTCGGGGCTCCCCGCCGGGGCGCTGCGACGCGTGCGCCTGGAGGCCGGGCCGCTGCCGCCCGTCGACCTCGACGCCCTGTCGGGGGTGATCGTCGGCGGCGGCCCGTTCAACTCGTCCGACCCCGAGGACGAGAAGTCGGACGTGCAGCGCCGCGTGGAGCGGGAGATGGCCGCCCTGCTCGACACGCTGGTCGAGCGCGACTTCCCGTTCCTCGGCGCCTGCTACGGCGTCGGGACGCTGGGCACGCACCAGGGCGGGGTGATCGACCGCACCTACGCCGAGACCGTCGGCCCGGCCGAGATCGAGCTGACGCCCGAGGGCATGACCGACCCGCTGCTGGCAGGCATGCCCGCCCGGTTCACGGCCTACCTCGGGCACAAGGAGGCGGTGAGCGTGCCGCCGCCGACGGCCACCGTCCTCGCGCGGTCCGCCGGCGCGCCCGTGCAGATGTTCCGCGTGCGCCAGAACCTGTACGCCACCCAGTTCCACCCCGAGCTGGACCTCGCCGGCATCGAGCAGCGGGTCGAGGTGTACCGGTCCTACGGGTACTTCCCGCCGGAGGAGGGGGAGCGGATCGTCGCGCGCTCCCGCGAGCACCAGGTCACCGAGCCCATGCGCATCCTGCGCAACTTCGTGGCCCGGTACGCCCGCTGACCCCCGAACATGTCAGAGCCACGTCACGCTCGAGCGTGACGTGGCTCTGACATGTTCGGGGGTCAGCGGGCGTACCGGGCCACGAAGTTGCGCAGGATGCGCATGGGCTCGGTGACCTGGTGCTCGCGGGAGCGCGCGACGATCCGCTCCCCCTCCTCCGGCGGGAAGTACCCGTAGGACCGGTACACCTCGACCCGCTGCTCGATGCCGGCGAGGTCCAGCTCGGGGTGGAACTGGGTGGCGTACAGGTTCTGGCGCACGCGGAACATCTGCACGGGCGCGCCGGCGGACCGCGCGAGGACGGTGGCCGTCGGCGGCGGCACGCTCACCGCCTCCTTGTGCCCGAGGTAGGCCGTGAACCGGGCGGGCATGCCTGCCAGCAGCGGGTCGGTCATGCCCTCGGGCGTCAGCTCGATCTCGGCCGGGCCGACGGTCTCGGCGTAGGTGCGGTCGATCACCCCGCCCTGGTGCGTGCCCAGCGTCCCGACGCCGTAGCAGGCGCCGAGGAACGGGAAGTCGCGCTCGACCAGCGTGTCGAGCAGGGCGGCCATCTCCCGCTCCACGCGGCGCTGCACGTCCGACTTCTCGTCCTCGGGGTCGGACGAGTTGAACGGGCCGCCGCCGACGATCACCCCCGACAGGGCGTCGAGGTCGACGGGCGGCAGCGGCCCGGCCTCCAGGCGCACGCGTCGCAGCGCCCCGGCGGGGAGCCCCGAGTGGCGCAGGACGGCCTCGTACTCGCCGTCGGCGGCGACGTCCTCGGCCCGCGTGCCGAGAAAGAGGAACGGCTTCACGGCTGCAGGCTAGGGGCCGCGGCGGTAGCACGCCGCTCGTCCGGCCCGACCGGACGACGGGCCCAGAACGACGCGAGCACCGAGCCGGACACGTTGTGCCAGACGGAGAACAGCGCGGCGGGCAGCGCTGCCGCCGGCGTGAAGTAGTGGGTGGCGAGGCTGGCCGCGAGGCCCGAGTTCTGCATGCCGACCTCGACGCTGACGGCGCGACGGGAGCCCTCGTCGAGCCGCGCCAGGCTCGCGGCGCCGTAGCCGAGCAGGAGGCCGAGGCCGTTGTGCACGATCACGGCGAGCGCCACGAGGATCCCGGTGCCGAGCACGGCGTCGGCGTTGGCGGCAACGATGCCGGCCACGATGACGACGATCCCCGCGACGGACACGAGCGGCAGGTAGGGCAGCATGTACCGCTCCACGAGCCCGCCCGCGAACGTCCGCACCAGCAGCCCGGCCAGCACGGGGAACAGCACGATCTGCATGATGGACGTGACCAGCGCGCCGTAGGTGACGTCGAGCTGGGAGCCGGCGAGCCACAGCACCAGCGCCGGCGTGAGGAGCGGGGCGAGCAGCGTGGAGACGGACGTCAGCGTGACGGACAGGGCGGTGTCGCCCTTCGCGAGGTAGACGACGACGTTGGACGCCGTCCCGCCCGGGGCGGCGCCCACGAGGATCATGCCGATCAGCGCGTCGCCCTCGAGGCCGAACAGGTGCCCGATCGCCCAGGCCAGCACCGGCATGATCGTGAACTGCGCGACCACGCCGAGCAGCACGGCCCACGGCCGGCGCGCGACGAGCCCGAAGTCGGACCCACGCAGCGTGAGCCCCATCCCGAACATGATGATCCCGAGGAACAGCGGCGTCTGCGCGGCGACGGGCGCGAGCGCCGTCGGCGCCAGCAGCCCCGCGACCCCGCCCAGCACCACGAGCACCGCGAACCACTTCCCGGCCAGCTCTGCCACTCTGCGCATCCGCCGCACGTTACTCGCCCCGGGCGCGCGCGACGCTCACGTCCAGCGGAACAACCGGACCGCGAGGGGCAGCAGCACCGCCGTCCACACCACCATGACGACGCACTGCAGCAGGGGGAACCCGGACTCGAACCAGCCCGTGGTCATCGCCTGGGACGCGGCGCCGAGCGGCGTGAACTGGCCGATCTGTCGGAGCAGCTCGGGCATGATCGGCCCGGGCGTCCAGAGCCCGGCGAGCAGGAGCATCGGGAAGTACAGCGACATCGCGACGGCGTTGGCCACGGACGCCCGCGGCGCGACGGCGGCGACGAGCATGCCGAGCGAGAACATCGCGCACAGTCCGAGGACGAACGCGAGCAGCACGACGCCGAGGTGCTGCGGCACGGCGATGCCGAACGCGAGCTGCGCGACGACGAGGGCGAGGACGACGCCCACGACCGTCGTCGCGACGTTGATGAGCAGGTGGCTCAGCACGATCCCCTGCGGACGCATCGGGGTGGTCGAGAGGCGGCGCAGCACGCCTTTCTCGCGGTAGGTCGCGATCGTCACCGGCATGACGGTGAGCGACGCGGTGCCGACGGCCATCGCCATCACGGTGGGCAGGTAGGTGGCGATCGGGGTGAGCCCGTACCAGACCGACGTCACCGGCGCGTCGGTGATCGGGTCGCGCATGCCGGGGATGGCGTAGCCGACGCCGACGAGGATCAGGGTCGGGAAGAGGATCCCGAAGAACGGGGCGGCGAAGTCCCGGAGCCACACCCGGGCCTCGGTGCGCACCAGCAGCCCGAACCCGCGCCAGGCGCGGCGGGCGGGACGGACGGGACGAGCGGGCGTTGCGGGCGCAGCGGCGGTCATGACGACGCTCCTTCGGTGGCGAGGGCGGGTGCGGCCTCGGGGTCGTAGGTGCGCCCCGTGACGGCGAGGAAGACGTCCTCCAGCGAACGGGTGACGGTGCGGACGTCGTCGGGCACGAGGTCGGCCGCGGCGAGGGCGGGGACGAGGGAGAACAGCACCCGGCGGCTGCCGGAGACGGCCACCTCGGCGGTGGTGCCGTCCACCCGCTCGACACGGTGCACGTCGGGGTCGCGGTCCGCGAGGGAGTCGAGGACGGCACGGCCGCGGTCGACGTCCTGCGCGGCGAAGCGCACGACGACGGTGCGGCCGCCCTCGAGCCCGTCGATCAGCTCGGCCGGGGTGCCCTCGGCGACGACGCGGCCCGCGTCGATGACGACGAGCCGGTCGCAGAGGCGCTCGGCCTCCTCCATGAAGTGCGTGACGAGCAGGACGGTGACGCCCGTGTCGCGGACGCGCTCCACGAGGTCCCAGGTAGCGCGCCGCGCCTGCGGGTCGAGGCCGGTGGTGAGCTCGTCGAGGATGGCGATCTCGGGGTTGCCGACGAGGGCGAGCGCGATGGACAGCCGCTGCTTCTGGCCGCCCGAGAGCCGCGCGAACTGCTTGTCGACGTGCTCGGTGAGGTCGAGCAGCGCCAGCAGCTCGGCGGGGTCGGCGGGGTCGGGGTAGAACCCCGCGAACAGGCGCAGGGCCTCGCCCACGGTGATCTTGTCGTGCAGCGCCGCCTCCTGGAGCTGCACGCCCAGGACGTCCCGGACGGCGGCGGGGTCGCGCTGCGTGTCGACACCGCGGACGCGCACGGTGCCGCCGTCGGCCGTGCGCAGCCCGGCGAGCGTCTCGACGGTGGTGGTCTTCCCGGCACCGTTGGGGCCGAGGATGCCGAAGATCTCACCGGGCTGGACCGTGAACGACACGTCGTCGACGGCCGTCTTCGGACCGTAGGTCTTGCGGAGGTTCGACACCTCCACGATGGGGTCGGCCATGAGGGCCTCCTTCGGGTCGGTGGTGCGGGTGTGTGCGGGCGGGTGCGGGTGTGGTGCGCGGTCAGGGGCGGAGCGGGACGGCGGAGAGCATGCGGTGGGCGACGACGGTGGCCAGCGCGGCGGCGGCGAGCGAGCCCGCGACGGCGAGCACGGCGCCGAGCGGGACGTTCTCGTACCCGCCGCGGACGGCGAGCCCGAAGACGCCCGTCTGCGTGGCGAGGTCGGCCAGCGCGGCAGGCAGCAGGAGCGGGACGACCAGGAGCGTGCCGCGCCACGGGCCGCCGCGCCGGTAGCCCGCGACCACGGCGACGCCCACGAGGACGTACGTCACGACGACGAGCGCCTCCCCCGCGGCCGTGACGACGGCCCCCGCCGGGGTGCCGACGTCGAGCGGCGCGGCGGTGCCCTGCCAGGACCGGTCGATCGCGGCGTAGAGCCGCTGCTCCGCGAGCGCCAGCACCACGGCGAGCACCCCGAACGCGAGCCCGGCGACGGCTGCGGCGCGCACGACGCCGTCGACGAACGACCGGCGGGTGCCGCCGGCGGCGACGTGCAGGTCGAGCAGCGCCGCCGTGAGGATGGTTCCGACGGCGAACGCGACCCAGCGGACCGGTCCGCCGGCGGCGTCGTAGGTGAGGCCGTCCATCTCGCCGCCCCACCGGTCGACGGCCAGCGGCACGGCGACGACGAACGCCGCCCAGATCGCCCAGAACCAGGCGCCGGAGATCACGAGCGAGCGCAGCGTCCGGCGGCGGACCTTGCCGACGGCGACGCGGTACGGCGCTGTGGTCATGGGGTCACCTCGTCGGACGGAGTCGGAGGGTGCGCACCTGCCACCAGAGCCAGCCCGCGGCCAGCGCCAGCACGACGAACGCCTGCAGGAGCCCGAGCGCGGCGGGAGCGTGGTCCCCGCCCAGGCCGAGGCCGCCGAAGGCGTCCGCGAACGCTCCGCTGCGGGTGGCGTGGTCGACCAGGACCAGCAGCACCAGCCCGGGCAGCAGCAGCGCCGTGCCGCGCCACACGCCGTGCGTCCGGTAGGCGGCCTGCGCGGCCATCCCGACCAGCGTGTACACGGCGACGGAGATCGCACTGGCCACGACGGTGACCACGAGCCATGCCCCGCCGGCGTCGAGCCCGCTGCCGAGCTGGTCCCACGTCCACCCGAGGGCGCCGAAGAGGCCGCGCTCCACGAGCAGGAGCAGCCCGTAGGCCACGCCGTAGGCGAGGCCCGCGACCAGGGCCGCGCCGAGCCCGCCCACGGCCAGCGAGCGACGGGTGCCGCCGGCGGCCAGGTGCGGGACGACCAGCGAGCCGAGCGCGATCATGCCGAGAGAGAGCGCGAACCACGGCGCCGCGTACTCGGCACCCGTCAGCACTCCCCCACCCATCACGCCACCGGCCTGGTGCACGACGAGCGGCACGGCGACGGTGACGACGAGGAAGATGCCCCAGAAGATCGACCCGACGACGAGCGACGCCCGCCCGACGGACCGCGCCACACGGCGCACCGCCCGCGCGTGCATCCGCGCCACGAAGACGTCCCGCTCGGCCGGGGTGACGACGACCGCGGCGCTCATCGCCGTGCCTCCGCCACGCTCGCGGCCTCCGGCTGGGTCAGGCGCACGAAGAGGTCCTGCAGGGGCAGGGACCCGAGCTCGACGCCGGCGGCGCGTGCCGCGGCTGTCGTGGCGTCGTCGGGCGCGCCCTCGAGCGTGACCTGCACGGTGGCGCCCAGCTGCTGGCGGTGCAGCTCGCGGCGGCCGCGGGCGAGCTCCTCGACCGCCGTGACCGGGCCGGTGAGGCTGAATCCGCGGGCCTGCATCTCCTCGGCGGTCTCGGCGAGGAGCACGCGACCGCGGTGCAGCACCACGACGTCCTCGAAGAGCCGCTCGACCTCCTCCACCAGGTGGCTGGAGAGCAGGATGGTGCGCGGGTGCTCGGCGTAGTCCGCCAGGATCTCGTCGTAGAACGCGTACCGCGTCGGGGCGTCCATGCCGAGGTACACCTCGTCGAGGATCGTCAGCGGGGCGCGCGCCGCGAGGCCGATCGTGGCCCCGACTGCGGACCGCTTGCCGCGGGACAGGGCGGTCGGCTTCTTGCGCGGGTTCACCTCGAACGTGTCGAGCAGCCGCGCGGCGAGGTCGGCGTCCCAGTACGGGCGCAGGTCGGCGTAGTACTTGAGCGTCTCGGAGACGCGTTCGTCGTCCATGAGGTCGCCGCTCTCGCGCACGAGCTGGACGTTCGCGGTGACCCACGGGTTCTCCCACGGGTCCTCCAGGAGGTCGCCCGTGCCGACGCGGACCGTGCCCTCGGTGGGGCGGTTGAACGCGGCCAGCAGGGTCAGGAGCGTCGACTTCCCGGCGCCGTTGCGGCCCAGGACGCCCGTGATGACGCCGGGCCGCAGGTCGAGCGTCACGCCGTCGAGCGCGGTCCCGGCCTCGTCCTTGATGGCCGCGCCGTCGGCCGTCAGCCGGCGCTGCGCTCCGAACCGGACGACGACGTCGTCGAGACGGGCGCCGAAGGGTGCGGGGGTCATGGCTCCTCCGTGGTGGTCGTGGGCTGGTGGTGGTCGTCCGTGCCGAGGACGTAGGCGACGAGCTCGTCGGTCGAGATGCCGAGCAGGTCGGCCTGCGCGAGCGCCGGCGCGAGCACGTCGTCGAAGTAGGCCTTGCGGTGGTGGTCGAGCAGGCGCTCGCGCGCTCCTGGGGCGACGAACATGCCCAGGCCGCGGCGCTTGTACAGGACGCCCTCGTCCACCAGGCCGGCGAAGGCCTTGGCGGCGGTGGCGGGGTTGATGCGGAACGTCGTGGCGAACTGGGTGGTCGACATGACCTGCTCCTCCTCCGCGAGCTCTCCGGCGAGCACCTGCGCGCGGATCATCTGGGCGATCTGCAGGTAGATCGGTTCGGGACCGTCGAACACGCGGCCTCCTCACGCAGGGTCAGTGGTTCATGGGTTCGTTACTCGACTAATGAACCACTGAACGGCGCGTCGCGCAACCCCCCGGGGCACACCGGGTGCCAGACGGTTATCCACAGGCCCTCGGCGGCCCGCTGCGGGATCGACCTACAGTGACGCGACCTCGCCGCCGACAGGAAGCCTCGTCATGACCCGCACCCGGGCCGTCCTCGCCGCCACCTCCCTCGCCACGGCCGCCGCCCTGCTCGTCGCCGGGTGCGCCGAGGACGAGCCACCGACCGCCACACCGCGGCCCGGTACCAGCGCCAGCACGAAGCCCTCGCCGTCGCCGTCGCCGACAGCCAAGGCTGTCGTCGTGGCACCCGAACGACCCCAGGCGCTGGACGACGACGGGCCCGCCGGCGCCGAAGCCGCCGCGGTCTACTTCCTCGAGCTCGACGACTACATCATGAAGACGGGCGACACCGCCGAGTGGGAGGCCATGTCGCACAAGAGCTGTGAATACTGCGCCAATCGCCTGAGGCAGGCGCGAGAAATCGCAGCGAAGGGTTACGACTGGGAGAGCAAGCCGACCACCGCGAGCGTCACACATTTGTACGAACAAGATCAGGCGACCGGGATCTGGCCGGTCGACGTCAAGGTCGCGCAGGGTGCCGTCACCCTGACGGATATGACGGACGCGGTCATCTACGAGGAAAAACCAGTCCAACTGCACCTGGCTGTCGAGGTCGGGCGACAGGACGGTGCCTGGGTCATGATCGGCGCCGCCCAGATCAAGGAAAAGTGAGATGCGCGAAATCGCGAAACTCGCGGCGACCTCACTTGGCTTGATGACCGCACTCGTCCTCCCGTCGGTAGCGACATCGCCCGCCGACGAGGGATCGATCTGGAGCAGGGCAGACGAGGCAACCGACACCATGCAGGTCGGACGCGAGGGCGATGCTCACGCAGGAAACACGGGGCCTGGCAAGTCCACTTCCGGCCAATCCCAGGACCGCTACCTGCGCGCGGACGCCACGGCCTGCCTCACGTTCGACGACCTCGAAGCCGTCCAAGCCATCACCACCGCACCCGGCGCCTGCCCCCAGAACACCACCGAAGCCCAGATCACCCCCGCCTGCGACGGCACCCGCCTGCACGCCCTATGGGTCCAACGCCTGCGCAAGGACGGCACCTACGCCAACCCCGAACAACTCACCGACGACCAATGCATCACCCCCACCGACCTCACCACCCAAGCCCGCCACGCCTTCCGCACCCTGCACATCCCCACCCCCACCGCCACCCTCCAAGCCACCCCACCCCTGCTCGTCAACATCCACTACCCCGCCTACACCACCGCCACCCCCCACGACCGCGACACCACCCTCCTCGGCATCCCCCTCACCATCCGCGCCGAACCCACCAGATACACCTGGGACTTCGACGACCCCCACAGCACCAGCAACACCCTCACCACCACCGACCCCGGACACCCCTGGCACCCCGGCGACCCCACCCCCGACACCACCTGGATCGGGCACACCTACACCCGCCTCGGCACCCCCGACACCGACCCCCACACCCACACCGACACCCACGGCAACGTCTACCGCACCCACATCACCCCCACCCTCACCACCACCTGGCAAGGCCGCTACCGCATCCAAGGCACCAGCACCTGGACCACCATCCCCGACACCCTCACCACCACCAGCACCACCACCCCCCTCACCATCACCGAAGCCCGCACCCACCTCGTCTGCCAAGACCTCCACGGCAACCGCACCTGCTGACCCACCCACGGACAGGTCGACCGCGGACAGGGTCGGGCACGGGTCCGCACAGCACGAGGCCCGGCGACGATCGCTCGTCACCGGGCCCCGTGGTTGTGCAGGCGCTGCAGGTCAGGCGGGGGTGGCCTCCGCAGCCTCGGCGGCGTCGACGTCTTCGAGCGCGGCCAGCTCGGCCAGGTCGCCGGCGACGATCTCCGCGATCTGGACGGCGTTGAGCGCCGCACCCTTGCGTAGGTTGTCGTTCGCGACGAACAGGACGAGTCCGCGCCCGCCGGGCACGGACTGGTCGGTGCGGATCCGCCCGACGAACGACGGGTCGGCTCCCGCAGCCTGCAGCGGCGTGGGCACGTCCGCCAGCTCGACGCCCGGCGCGGACGCGAGCAGCTCCCGGGCACGCTCGGGCGTGATCGCGGCACCGAACTCGGCGTGGATGGCCAGCGAGTGCCCGCTGAACACCGGCACCCGCACGCAGGTGCCGGCGACGGCCAGGTCGGGCAGGCCGAGGATCTTGCGGGACTCGTTGCGGAGCTTCTGCTCCTCGTCGGTCTCGCCCGAGCCGTCATCCACGAGGTTCCCGGCCAGCGGCAGCACGTCGAACGCGATGGGCGCGACGTACTTGTCCGGCGTCGGGAAGTCGACCGCCGCACCAGAGTGCGCCAGTCCCTCCAGGTCCCCGGCGACGGCGGCCCGCGCCTGGTCGGCCAGCTCCTTGACCCCGCCGAGGCCGGAGCCGGACACCGCCTGGTAGGTCGCGACGCGCAGCCGCTCCAGCCCTGCCTCGTCGGCCAGCGGCTTGAGCACCGGCATCGCGGCCATCGTGGTGCAGTTCGGGTTCGCGACGATGCCCTTGACGGCGTCGCCGATCGCCTCCGGGTTCACCTCGGAGACGACCAGCGGCACCTCGGGGTCGAGGCGCCACGCTGACGAGTTGTCGATGACGACGGCGCCCGCCTCGGCGAACCGGGGCGCGTGCTCGCGCGACGTGCCGCCGCCCGCGGAGAAGATCGCGACGTCGACGTCCGCCAGGTCGTCGGTGGCGGTGGCCGCGACGTCCTCGACGACGACGTCCACGCCCTCGAACGGCAGGGTGCTGCCGGCGGAGCGCGCCGAGGCGAAGAACCGCAGCTCCTTGACCGGGAAGGCGCGCTCCGCCAGGAGGCGGCGCAGCACGCCGCCGACCTGGCCGGTGGCGCCGACGATGGCGACGTTCACGCCGGAGGTGTTGATCTGGACCATCAGCGCGTCACCGCCCCGAGCCGGCGTAGACGACGGCCTCGCCCTCGGCGGAGTCCAGCTCGAACGCCGTGTGGATGGCGCGCACCGCGTCGTCCAGGGCGTCCTCGCGGGTCACGACCGAGATGCGGATCTCCGAGGTGGAGATCATCTCGATGTTGATCCCCGCGTCCCGCAGCGCGCCGAACAGCCGCGCCGAGACCCCGGGGTGCGACTTCATGCCCGCGCCGACCAGCGACAGCTTGCCGATCTGGTCGTCGTACTGCAGCGACGCGAACCCGATCTCCTCCTGGAGGGCGTTCAGCGCGGCGAGCGTGGAGGGGCTGTCCGCGTGCGGCAGCGTGAACGAGATGTCCGTGAGGCCGGTGTGGGCTGCCGAGACGTTCTGCACGATCATGTCGATGTTCGCGCCCGCGCCGGCCACCACCTCGAAGATGCGGGCGGCGGTGCCGGGCTTGTCCGGCACGCCGACGACGGTGATCTTGGCCTCGCTGCGGTCGTGCGCGACGCCGGAGATGATCGGGGCTTCCATCTCTGTCTCCTCCTGGTCGCCCGTGGGGGCGTTGGGGTCGATCGCGTCGCCGTACGTACCGGTGACGAGGGTGCCGGTGGTGTTGCTGAACGAGCTGCGCACGTGCACGGGCACGTCGTAGCGGCGTGCGTACTCCACCGCACGCAGGGCGAGGACCTTGGCGCCGGACGCGGCGAGCTCGAGCATCTCCTCGTAGGTGACGCGGTCGATCTTCCGCGCTGCCGGGACGATGCGCGGGTCGGCGGTGAACACGCCGTCGACGTCCGTGTAGATCTCGCAGACGTCGGCGTCGAGCCCTGCCGCGAGCGCGACCGCCGTCGTGTCCGAGCCGCCGCGGCCGAGCGTCGTCACGTCGTTCGACGAGCTCACGCCCTGGAACCCGGCGACGATCGCGACCTGGCCCCGCTCCACCGTCTCGCGGACACGGTGCGGGACGACGTCCACGAGCCGCGCGCGGCCGTGCACGGCATCGGTGATGAGGCCGGCCTGCTGGCCGGTGAAGGACTTCGCCTTCACCCCGAGGTTCGTGATCGCCATGGCGAGCAGGGACATCGAGATGCGCTCACCGGAGGTGAGGAGGATGTCGAGCTCGCGCTGCGGGGGCAGCGGGGTGATCTGCCCGGCGAGGTCGAGGAGCTCGTCCGTGGTGTCGCCCATGGCGCTCACCACGACGACGACGTCGTTCCCCGCCCGCTTGGTCGCCGCGATCCGCTTCGCCACGCGCTTGATGCTGTGGGCGTCGGACACGGAGGATCCGCCGTACTTCTGTACGACAAGTGCCATACCTGTCACAACCTTCTGCTGGCCGGCCTCCGTCTCTCTCAACGGCCCGCCGGGTGCTGGTGCTTGCCCGTCGATGCTACGTGGTCGTCACCTCGGGCCGCAGGTGTGGTCCAGGTCGTGAACGCCTCACGCGCTCCAGTCGTGCCAGACGTCGTACCCGAGCTTGATGATGAGCGCGCCCACCACGACGACGAAGATGACGCGCACGAACGCGCTGCCCTTGGCGACCGCCATCCGCGCTCCGACGTACGCGCCCACGAGGTTGGCCGCGCCGATCATGAGCCCCAGCCCCCACAGCACGGCGCCGTGCGGGACGAAGAACAGCAGCGCGCCGAGGTTCGTCGCGAAGTTGGTGATCTTCGCCAGCGCCGACGCCGGCAGGAACGCGTAGCCGAGCACGCTCACCAGCGCGATGACGAGGAACGTGCCCGTGCCGGGTCCGAGCAGCCCGTCGTACGCGCCGATGACGAGCCCGATGCCGGCCGCGGTCCAGCGGTGCCGGTTGCCCTCCCAGCGCAGGTTGTCGTGCGCGCCCAGCTTCGGCTTCAGCACGGTGTACGTGGCCACGCCCACGAGGACGACGAGGATGATCGGCTTGAACAGGTCGGCCGGGATGCGGCTGGCCAGCGCGGCCCCGCCGAACGCCCCGACCAGGGCCGCGAGCGCCATCGGGCCGGCGGTCGTGAGGTCGGGGCCCACCCGGCGGTAGTAGGTGATCGCGCTGGTCGACGTCCCCATGATCGAGCCGAGCTTGTTCGTGGCCAGCGCCTGCACCGGCGAGATCCCGGGCACCAGCAGCAGCGCCGGGAGCTGGATCAGCCCGCCGCCCCCCACGACGGCGTCGACCCAGCCGGCGGTGAGCCCGGCGAGGACGAGCAGCACGATGGTGAGGGTGTCGAGGTCGGGCACGCGGGAATCCTGCCATGCCCACCGGCGCCGATCTCGCCCGTGGCGGTTCTCCCGCCGTCCCTGCCGTGATCGCCTCCCTGTCGGGATGCGACGACGGTCAGAGAGTCAGACGGACCGTGTCGGTGGTGCCGTCGGTGTACGTGACCTGGACGTCCACCCCGTCGCTCGACGCGCCCAGCAGCTCATCACCGGGGAACCAGAGGGCGAAGTGACCACCGGTCACGGTGGCGACGACCCGGCCGTGCGACCGGCTGTCGTACGCGACGCTCGAGACCTCGGTCCCGGCATCGCCGGCCGCCAGCGAGATGTCGCCGGAGCTCATCGTGCCCACGCCCAGGTCTCTCGCCGACAGGTCGCGCGGTCCCGGTGCTGCGTAGGCGGTGGGGGCGCCGACGGAGCCGATCCAGGCCTTGTCGAAGAGGTGCGAGGAGTCGTCGGTGATGCAGAGGGCCGAGAATCCGCCGACGTCGGCGAGCATCACCGTGCTCCAGGCCCCTCGGCGTTCAGCCACGACGGTCTCGGAGCGGTCCAGCAGGTCGACGTACGCGCTGCCGGGACCTCCTGCCTGGCTCTCCCGGCATGCGTCGGCCGCCCGCTCACGCTCTTGCGCTGACATGCCTTGCGGTGTCGCCTTCCAGGTGGCGAAGGCCTGGTCTCCGCCGGTGAGCGCAGGCATCACCACGATCGACGCGGCGGCCGCGACCGCCACGCCGCCGAGCAGGGCTGCTCGACGGACGGGCCTGGAAAGCTGGGGGGCGCGGACGTCGGCGATCGGTGACGACGCGAGCCTCGGCCCCGTCGCCCGACCAGGCTCCGTCGCCAGGATGGTGTCGAGGTCAGCGCGAGCACGGGAGCTGGTGGGGTCGACGGTGCGGTCGGCCCGGTCCAGCAGCCGCAGGGCGCCGTCGATGGTGTCGGAACGGTTCATGATGCTGCGGTCCTCTCGGTGACGGGGGTCGATGGCGCGGCCTGCCGGGGCAGGTCGTCGAGGAACAGCCGGAGCGCTCGACGCGCCCGACTCAGTCGCAGCCGGAACGCCACCGGCGAGATGCCGAGGACGGCGGCGGCCCGGGGCGCATCGAGACCTTCGAACGCTGCGAGAGCGATCGCCTCCTGGTGCGTCTCGCTCAGGAGCTTCCATGCCCGGCCGAGGTCGATCAGGCTCACGACCCCGTCGGCCTCCATGGCCGACGGGAGCGACGGCGTGTCGGCGAGGTGCACGCCGAGGGCGCGGCGGCGCTGCTCACCCCGCTGATCGTTGAGCATGAGGTTGCGGGCGATGCCGAAGACCCAGGCTCGGGCGTCGTCGTGCGAGCGTGGCAGGTCCTCGAGGCGACGCCAGACCACCAGCAGCGCCTCGGCAGCCAGGTCCTCGGCACGGTCGGGATGCGCTCGACGTTGGGCGAACCTCACGAGGTCCGGATAGACCGCCTCGTAGAGCGCCCTGAAGGTGCGTTCCGGATCGGCGTGCCGCTGCTGCTGGCTCATGCCCGGTACCTGTCCGTCACCCCGCCGAGTGTGTCGCGGCGCAGGGCGACGGGTCGTGCCGCGCGGCGACCGCCGCCGGCCTGACGCTCAGGAGTGCAGGGCGTCGTACTCCGCCTCGGCGGCGACGTCGTCGTCGACGTCGAGGCGCAGGTGCGCGAGCACGCCCTGCAGCACGCGCAGCGCCGACGACGCGCGCTCGCCCCAGGACGACAGGTAGCTGAACTGCCACCACCACAGGCCTTCGAGCTCGTGACCGTCGTCGAAGTGCTGCAAGCCCTTGGCGATCTCCTCGGCGACGCACGCCAGGTCGCCGGACAGGGTGGCGGGGGTGACGTCGGCGCTGAGCGCCGGGTCGGCCACCTCCACGTAGTCGTCGAAGCCGTCGAACATCTTCGCGAGCGCGTCACGCAGGGGGTCGACGTCGGTCTCCGGGCCGGCGTCGGGCTCCCACCGCTCGGCGGGGACGACGTCGACGATCGCGGCCAGCCGCGCGCCCGCGGCGAGCAGGTCGGACGTCGCGAGGATCAGCAGCGAGAGCTCGGCCCCCGGTGCGGCGCCGGACGCCACCTGCGTCGTCGTCGAGAGGAACACGCGCGCCTGCGCGGACATCTGCTCGGCGACGTCCCGGAACTCTGAGCCCGCCTCGATCTCCCCCACGATGCTGCCCCCTCCCGCCGTGGTCGACGGCGTCGGTCGTGCTGGACGGTGTCCTCGCGGGCGTCGCGGCTGGTCAGCCGCCGACGACCCGCCGGCCCTCGAACGCGCGCCCGAGGGTCACCTCGTCCGCGTACTCCAAGTCTCCCCCGACGGGCAGGCCGCTGGCCAGACGAGACACGGTGACGCCCATCGGGGCGATGAGCCGCGACAGGTACGTGGCCGTCGCCTCGCCCTCGATGTTGGGGTCGGTGGCGAGGATGACCTCGGTGACCGCCCCGTCGGCGAGGCGCGTCATGAGCTGGCTGATGCGCAGGTCGTCGGGGCCGACGTTCTCGATCGGGTTGATGGCGCCGCCGAGCACGTGGTACCGCCCCCGGAACTCCCGCGTGCGCTCGATGGCGACGACGTCCTTGGGCTCCTCGACGACGCAGATCACGTCGTCGCTGCGGCGCGGGTCCGCGCAGATGCGGCACTTCGGCGACTCGGCGACGTTGCCGCACGTCTCGCAGAACTGCACGCGCGCCTTGACCTCGGTGAGCGCGTCGGCCAGGCGGCGCACGTCGGCGGAGTCGGCCGCGAGCAGGTGGAACGCGATCCGCTGCGCGCTCTTGGGCCCGACGCCGGGAAGGCGGCCGAGCTCGTCGATCAGGTCCTGGACTGCGCCCTCGTACACAAGGACCCAGCCTACGGGCCGCCGGAGACACCGCGGACTGTCGGTGCCGGACAGCGGCGGCTCCGTGATCGGTGCGGCACTTCACGACCGTGTCGGCAGTTCGGACTGCCGCCCCGATGCCGAACTGCCGACGTGACCACTGCGGCAGGATGGCTCGCATGGATCTGTCCGCCTCCGAGGTCGTGGCGCTGCTCGACGACGACGGGCGCCCGTGCGGTACGGCGCCCCGGGCCCGGGTGCGTGCCGAGAACCTGCGGCACGCCGCGACGGCGGTCGTCGTGCGCAACGGCGCCGGCGAGGTCTACGTGCACCGCCGCACGGACACGAAGGACCTCTACCCCGGCCGGTACGACTTCTGCGCCGGCGGCGTGCTGCGCGCCGGCGAGGACCCGGCGGAGTCCGCCGTCCGGGAGCTGGCCGAGGAGCTGGGGGTGACGGGTGTCGACCTCGCGCCCCTCGGGTCCGCCGACTACGCCGACGACCGCACGCGCATGCGCGAGTTCCTCTACGAGTGCACCTACGACGGCGCCGTCACCTGGCAGCCCGAGGAGGTCGCCTGGGGCGCGTGGGTCCCGCCCGCCCGGCTGCTCCGGATGATCGACGAGCTGCCGTTCATGCCCGACAGCGTCGCCAACTTCGCGTCCTGGCTCGACGACCTGCGCCGCTCCCAGCCCAGGTCGTCCCAGGCCCCCGCGAGGTAGTCCCAGGCCTGCCGAGGTAGTCCCGAGCCTGCCGAGGTAGTTCCGAGCCCGCCGAGGTGTTCTCGGTCAGCCCGCGACGAGCTCGGCCTCGAACCCGTCCTCGTCCTCCAGGTAGGCGGCGTAGTGCTCCGGGCCGCCGGCGAACGGATGGCGGTCGGCGAAGAGCAACGTCCACCCGTGCTCGGGAGCGGCGGCGACCAGTGCGTCGAGCTGGGCGCGCGTGCCGGCGTGGAGGGCGAGGTGGTTCAGCCCGGGACGACGGCGGTCGTGGGTGGTGTCCGACAGCGCCGGGCTCTGCTCGACGACCACGTAGGCGTCGTCGAGCAGCCACGACCGCCCGTGCTCCCAGGACTGGTGGGGGCGGTACTCGAGCCGGGCGAGCAGCCAGCCCCATGAACGCTCGGCGCGCGCGAGGTCCGGTACCCACAGCTCGACGTGGTGGATCGCACCGCGCCGCGGGCCCCCGGGCACGGGTGCGCTCACCGGCCGAAGGTCATCGGCCGGCGGCGACGTCGGCCATGAGGTCGACCGACAGCGGTGCCAGCGGGTGCGGCGCGACGGGGTCGGCCGGGTCGACCCAGACGTGCTCCTCGAGCTCGGCCCGCGTCTCGACGACGAATCCCTGCGGCAGCCCGATCTCGAAGACGTGCGCGTCGACCACGTGGTCCGGCTCGTTGGCCGCTACGGCGGCTCGGCGGGCCAGCGGCCGGGCGGCGGTCGGGTCGACGACGAGGCCGATCTCCTCCGCGCACTCGCGCACGAGCGCTGCCACCGGCTCCTCCCCCGGCTCGATCTTGCCACCCACCTGCATGAACGCGGTGGTCCCGCGCTTGCGCACGAGGAGCGCGCGGCCGTCGTCGCGCACGATGACGGCGGCGACGATGTGCAGCGTGGTGGTCGCCGGGGTCGCCGGGGTAGTCGGGATCTCCGGAGCGGAGCTCGACGCGGTGGTCGGGTGGCCGGTCATGTCAGGGCTGCTCCGCGATCTCCTCGATGACCTTGCCGCCCAGCACCTGGACCACCAGCTGCACGCCGACCAGTCCGGTCGACGTGATGTCGGGGTCGTCGGCGGACGGCTCGTCGTCCATCCCGCCCGGGCCGGACGACCCGCCCCAGGCGGGTCGAGCCTCGGCCTGCTGCGCCTCGCGCACGCGCCGCTCGGCTGCCTGCCGCGGCGTCTCGCGGACGGGCGAGCCGGCAGGCGCACCAGCCGGCGAGGTGGTCGGTGCCGGTACGGTCGGCGGCGGGGCGGCCGGAGACGGCGGTGCCACTGACGGGGTGGCGGCAGCCTGAGCCGTCGCCGACGCCGACGGTGCGGGGCCGGACGGAGCGGCGGCGGACCGGTTCGGCTCGGCCGGACCTGGCGCGGACGGCGCGGACGGCGCGGGTGCCCGGACCTCCTGCGTCCACGACGACGGGTCGCCGGCCCGGGAGCCGGACGGCGGCACCGTCTCGACGGCGGGGGCGCTGGACCCGGTGGCGCGCCGCGGCGCGGCGGCAGCGGTGGACGCGCCCGCCAGCCAGGCGGCGTCAGCGTCCTCCGCCGCCGTGCGCGCCGGCGCGGCCGCACGCCCCTGAGGGACCACGGCCTCCGAAGATGCGGGCTCCGCAGATGTGGGCTCCGCAGATGCGGCCTCAGAGGATGCGAGCTCAGGGGACGCGTCGCGCTGCGACTCCGTCGGGCGCTCAGCGAGGGCGACGCCGGCAGCTGTCGCGCCGGAGGTGCCGGGCGACTGCGGACCGGCCGCCGCCACCGTGGCCGCCGCGACGGTCGCGACCGGGGTCGCGGCGACAGGCGCGGACGGACGCCCCTGGCCGGCTCCGGGCGCCGGCACCTCCGGCCACCCACCACTGCCATTGCCATTGCCACCAGCGGTCGGTGCGGAGCCGGAAGCTCCGTGGCCCCCAGAACTGCGGCCCCCAGGACCGTGGCTCCCGGCACCGAATCCCGTCGGCCCGGTACCCGCGGGGCGATCGCCGCCCGGGCGGTTGCCGGACGCGCGCGAGAACCCGGACCGCCCGGCGGAGTCGTCGGCGCTCGGAGCGGGTTCCGGGTCGGGGTCTTCGGGCGGCGGGCCGCCGGGGTCGCCTCCGGAGGGCGCGGACCCGCCACCGGACCGCCCTTCGTCGACGGTGGCCTCGACCCGCACCTGGACACCGAGCGTCTGGTAGACCGACTCGCTCACGGCGTCCACGTGCCGGGGCTGCGAGAACGTCCGTGCCATGCCGGGGGCGGCGAAGCCGAGTCGCAGCAGCCCGCCTTCGAGCGACGCGACCTGGGCGTTCGGGCCGACGAGCGCACGAGTCACCGGGCTCCCGATGTTCGCGACCACCTCGTCCCAGCGTCGGCGGACCATCTCCGCGGTCGCGCCCGGCGCCCCGCCGGCGACGGGGGGCTCGACGGCGGCCACGCTGACCGGCTGCGCGTCCACCGGCGCTGCGTCGTCCGCCTCTGCAGCGACTTGCTCAGGGTTGACGGGGACAGGGTTGACGGGCTCAGCGTCGACGGGCTCAGCAGCGACCGGCTCTGCGCCGACGGGCTCTGCGTCGTCCGTCGCCGCGTCGTCCGTCGCCGCATCGTCGGGCTCCGCGACGTCCGGCTCAGCGTCCACCGTGCGGAGGTCCTCGACGCCGGCGACCGGCGGCTCGGGGTCCACAACCTCGGAGGCCAGGGGCGTAGCGTCTTCCGCCCGGGTGTCGGCGTCGCCGTCCTGGGGCGCCTCGCCCGAGCCCGCCGGTCCGGACGCGAGCCCCGACGCGGCGGACGCGTCGGACCCGGCACGCTCCGGCACCGCTGCGGCAGGCGCGGCCGCTGCGGCGGGCACCGCCGTCTCAGCCTGCTCGGCGGAGTCGGCGGAGTCGGCGGGGCGACGGCTCGCCTGCAGAGCGGCACGCGCGGCGGCGGCACCGCTCAGGCCACCGGCCGCAGGCGCAGCCGCCGGGGGCGCGTCCGTCGCGGGCCCACGGTCACCCGTCGCGGCGGGCGCGGACCGCACGGGCGCGCTGCCGATGACTCCGCGCTCGAGGCGGTCGATCCGGGCCGCGAGACCCTCCGCGCCGTCGTCCGCCCCGGGGAGCAGCAGCCGTGCGCAGAGCAGCTCGAGGTGCAGCCGCGGGGAGGTGGCGCCGGTCATCTCGGTGAGCGCGGCGTTCACGAGGTCGGCCGCGCGCGACAGCTCGGCCACGCCGAGGCGCCCGGCCTGGGTGCGCATCCGCTCGAGCTGGTCGGCGGGCAGCCCACGGAGCACGGCCTCGGCGGCGTCACCGGAGACGCCGATGACGATGAGGTCGCGCAGCCGCTCCAGCACGTCCTCCACGAACCGCCGGGGCTCGTGCCCGGTGGAGATCACCTGGTCGACCACGCGGAAGATGGACGCGCCGTCGCTCGCGGCGAGAGCGTCGATGACGTCGTCGAGCAGCGTGGCGTGGGTGAAGCCGAGCAGACCGACCGCGGTGTCGTACTCCACGGTGCCGCCGGTCGCACCGGCGATGAGCTGGTCGAGCACGGAGAGGCTGTCGCGCACGGAGCCGCCGCCGGCGCGGGTGACCAGCGGCACGACGCCCCCGCCCAGCTCGATCCCCTCGGCGGCGGTGAGCTGCTCGAGGTACGGGCCTAGCACGTCCGGCGGCACGAGCCGGAACGGGTAGTGGTGGGTGCGCGAGCGGATGGTGCCGATCACCTTGTCCGGCTCGGTCGTCGCGAAGACGAACTTCACGTGGGGCGGCGGCTCCTCGACGATCTTGAGCAGGGCGTTGAAGCCCTGCGGCGTCACCATGTGCGCCTCGTCGAGGATGAAGATCTTGTACCGGTCGCGCGCGGGGGCGAACGTGGCCCGCTCGCGCAGGTCGCGCGCGTCGTCGACGCCGTTGTGGCTGGCCGCGTCGATCTCCACGACGTCGAGCGAGCCGGGGCCGCCGCGCGCCAGCTCGACGCACGACGGGCACTCGCCGCACGGGGTGTCGATGGGGGTCTCCGGCGTGTTGCGGGCGCAGTTGAGCGTCCGCGCGAGGATGCGCGCCGACGTCGTCTTGCCGCAGCCGCGCGGGCCGGAGAAGAGGTACGCGTGGTTGACGCGCCCGCTGCGCAGGGCCTGCATGAGCGGTGCGGTGACGTGCTCCTGGCCGATCACCTCGGC
The DNA here is from genome assembly GCF_042670225.1 of Isoptericola sp. NPDC057191. Taxonomy (NCBI): domain Bacteria; kingdom Bacillati; phylum Actinomycetota; class Actinomycetes; order Micrococcales; family Promicromonosporaceae; genus Isoptericola; species Isoptericola sp. NPDC057191. The sequence goes on from NZ_JBHUWC010000007.1 coordinate 49,589, forward strand.
GAACGTCTCGGGCCGGTAGCGGCGGTACAGAGCGGTGGTCACCCCGCCAACCCTAGACGCCCCAGCCGACACGGACGAGGCCGCTGCACAGGGCGAAAAGTGAGTCACTCACATTCAGGTGTACGGTGGCTTCATGACCGCCGACGGCCCCGTGCTCGTCACCCCGCGGGCGCGACGTACGCGCGACCGCCTCGTCTCCCACGCCCTGGACCTCTTCGAGCGGCAGGGTTACGACGCCACGACGACCGCGCAGATCGCCGACGCCGCCGGAGTCACGCAGATGACCCTGTTCCGACACTTCCCCACGAAGGACGCCCTGCTGGTCTCCGACCCGTACGACCCGCTCATCGCGGAGGCCGTCGGCGCCCAACCGGCAGACCTGCCGCCCGTCGAGCGCGTCCGGCGAGGCATGCTCGCGGCCCTCCGCGACGTCGCGCCCACCGAGGACACCACGGCGCAGCGGCGGGTCGCGCTGGTCGCGCGGACGCCGAGGCTGCGGGCGGCGGCCGTCGGCGCGACCGCGGCCACCGAGCGCGCGGTCGCCGACCGCCTGGTCGCCGACGGCGTCCCTCGCTTCGACGCGACCGTCGCCGCGGCCGCGTGCCTGGGCGCGTGCACCGCGGCGCTCCTCGCGCCCGCCGACCCCGCGACGACGGTCGCCGACACCGTCGCCCGCGCGCTCCGGCTGCTCGCGCCGGGTGACGACGATGCCTGACCCGCTTCCCGCCCTCGCGCTCCGCGACGTCCACCACGCCTTCGGCGGGAGGCGGGCGCTCACCGGCCTGTCCGTCACCGTGGCGCCCGGCGAGGTGGTGGCCATGATCGGGCTCAACGGAGCGGGGAAGACGACGGCGCTGCGCGTGCTCACGGGCCGCCTGCGGCCCGCAGCCGGTGCCGCCCGGGTGCTGGGTCACGACCCGGCACGGCTGCCCGTGGCCGCCGCCCGCCGGTTCGGCCACGTCGTCGGCGCCGCGCTGGTGGACCCCGCCCTCACCGTCGTCGAGAACCTCCGGGTCGCGGCCCTCCTGCACGGGCTGGCCCGCGACGCGGTCGACGACGCGGTGGTCGCCGTCGCGGACCGCCTCGACCTCACCCCCTGGGCCGACGCCCGCGCCCGCGCCCTGTCCCTCGGCAACGCGCAGCGCCTCGCCGTCGGGTGCGCCGTCGTCCACGCGCCCGACGCCCTCGTCCTGGACGAGCCCACCTCGGCCCTGGACCCGCGGGGGGTCGTGCTCGTGCGCGCGCTGGTCCGGGAGCGCGCCGCGAGCGGGGCCGCGGTCCTGGTGTCGAGCCACCACCTCGACGAGGTGGCGCGCGTCGCGGACCGCGTGCTCGCGGTGCACGGCGGGCGCGTCGTCGGGACGCTCGCCCCTGGCGGGGCCGAGCTCGAGCGCCGGTTCTTCGACCTCGTCCTCGCGGCCGACGTCGCGGCCGAACCCCTGGCCGACCCTCAGACCGACCCTCAGGCCGACCCTCGGAGGCACGCGTGACCGCGCTGCGCACCGCCCTGCTCGTCGAGCTCCTCGCGTGGCGTCGCGCCACCGTGCAGCGGCTCGCGACACCGCTGCTGGTCGCGCTGGTCCCGCTCGCGTCGGTCGGGCTGACCGCGCTGGCACGGTCGGGCGCGGTGCAGGGAGCGGGCGCCGCCAAGCTCGCCGACTACGCCACCGGCGACCTCGCCACGACCCACCTCGTCGTCGCCGGCCAGATCCTCTCCGTCGCGGTGCTCATGGCCGGCGGGTTCGCCGTGGCCGCCACCTTCGGCCAGCCGCTGGCCGACGGGCGCGCGGGCGCGTACTTCGGCCTCGCGACGCCGCGCGGCACCCTGGCGCTCGCGCGGGTGCTGGTCGTGGCGGGTTGGCTGGCGGCGTGCGTCGTCGCGACGACCGTGCTCACCGTGGCGACGTCGGCCCTCGCCGCCGCCTCGACGTCCGCACCCTTCGGCCCGGACGCCTGGGCGGCCGCCGGCCGAGCCCTCGGCGCCGGCCTGCTCGGGACCGGGCTCAGCCTCCCGTTCGCCGCGGTCGCGACGGCGACGCGCAGCCCCCTCGCCACGGTCGGCGCGCTGATCGGGGTCGTGGCGCTGACGCAAGTCGTCGTGCTGGTGGGAGCGGGCGCCTGGTTCCCCTACGCCGTCCCGTCCCTGTGGACCGGCACCGGCGGGCCCGAGGCTGCGGCGGACGTCGGCGGGGCCGCGCTGGCCCTGACCGCGGTCGTGGCACCCGCCGCGGCGGTGCTCGTCGCCGCACAGTGGCGCCGCCTCACGGACGTCTGACCCGAGGGGAGCTCAGCGGTGCAGCACCTTGCGCGCCAGGAGGTTCCCCAGCCACTGCACGACCTGCACGATCACGATGATCACCGCGACGGTGACGACGACGACCATCCAGTTGTACCGCTGGTAGCCGTACCGCAGCGCGAAGTCACCCAGGCCGCCACCACCGATGAGGCCGGCGATCGCGGACATGTCGAGCACCGCGATGAACAGGAACGTGTACCCCAGGATCAGCGGCGCCAGCGCCTCGGGCACGAGGACGGTGGTGATGATCCGCCACGACGACGCGCCCATCGCCCGGGCCGCCTCCACGACGCCGGGGTCGATGCCGACGAGGTTCTGCTCGACGATGCGGGAGGTGCCGAACGCCGTCATCACGGACAGCGGGAAGATGAACGCCGCGGTGCCCAGCGTCGTGCCGACGACCTGCAGCGTCACCGGCCCGAGCAGCGTGACGAAGATGATGAACGGGATCGGCCGCACGATGTTGACGAGCACGTTGAGCACGCCGAACACGGCCCGGTTCGCCATGAGGTTGCCCGGCCGCGTGACGTAGAGCGCCAGCCCCAGCGCCAGCCCGGCGAGGCCGCCGGTGAGCATCGCCACGGTGACCATCTGCAGGGTCTGGCCGAACGCCTCCCACAGGAGCGGCCAGAGGGTGTCCCAGTCGCGGTTCATCGGGTGCCTCCCTCGGCGAGAGCTGATCGTGGGTCGTCGAGCGGGCGGGCGGCGGTGCCGAGGTCGACGACGTCGGCACGGGTGCGCAGCGCCGCGAGGAACGCGGCGACCCGCTCGTCGGGGGCGACGAGCTCGACGGTGAGCGACCCGAAGGGCCGCTCCCCCACCTCGCTGATGCCGCCGAAGACGACGGCGCCGTCCACCTCGTGCTCGCGCAGCAAGCGAAAGAGGTCGGTGCCGGTGCTCGCGCCCTCGCGCACGCCCACGGTGACGAGGCGGCCCGGGTGCCGCTCGCGCAGCCGGGCGAGGGCGTCGGGCGACGGCCGGTCGTGCATCGCGGTGCCGACGAAGCGCTGGGCGGCGTCGGCCCGCGGGGCGGAGAAGACGTCGTACACGTCGCCGACCTCCACGACCTTGCCGCGCTCCATGACGGCCACCCGGTCGCAGATGGAGCGCACGACCTCCATCTCGTGCGTGATGACGACGATGGTGATGCCGAGCTCGGCGTTGACGCGCCGCAGCAGCGCCAGCACGTCCCGGGTGGTCTCGGGGTCCAGGGCCGACGTCGACTCGTCGGCGAGAAGGATGGTCGGCGACGTCGCGAGGGCGCGCGCGATGCCGACCCGCTGCTTCTGGCCGCCGGAGAGCTGACGCGGGTAGGCCTTGGCCTTGTCGGCCAGGCCGACGAACTCCAGCAGCTCGGCGACCCGCGCCGCGCGCTCCTCCCGCGGCCAGCGCGCCACCTTGAGGGGGTAGGCCACGTTGCCCGCGACGGTGCGCGAGGTCAGCAGGTTGAACTGCTGGAAGATCATGCCGATGCGGGCGCGCACCCCGCGCAGCCGCCGCTCGGGCAGCCCCGAGAGGTCGGTGCCCTCGACGACGACCGTCCCGGAGGTCGCGACCTCCAGGGCGTTCACCAGGCGCACGAGGGTCGACTTGCCCGCGCCGGAGTAGCCGATGACGCCGAAGATCTCGCCCGCGTGCACCGTCAGGGACACGTCGTCCACGGCGCGCACGGCGCGGTCGCCGTCCCCGAAGATCTTCGACACCCCGCGCAGCTCGATCGCCGGGGTGCCGGCGCGCGCCGCGCCTGCGGTCTCGGTCTCGCTCACGTGTCCGTCCTCACTGCTCAGTCCTCGTCCTTCGCCGTCGTGCCCAGCACCGCGGACGGGGCGCGGGTGGCGCGCCCCGTCCGGGTGGCGGGTCAGGAGGCCGCGCGGATGTCGTCCTCGAGGCCGGTGAGGATCTTCTGCAGCTCCTCGGGCGAGTTCTTCTTGATGACGGCGGTGCCGCCGGATGCCTTCTTCTCGGCGGCCACGACCGCGTCGGAGTGCGAGACCTCGGCGAGCTTCAGGAGGTCCGGGTCGTCGGCGTCCTCGGCCCGCGCCACCCACACGTTGATGTAGGGCTCGGCGGCCGCGGAGTCGGGGTCGTCCTGGAACAGGGCGTCGTCGGCGGAGAGGCCGGCGTCCTCGATGTAGTCGTTGTTGATGACCGACGCGTCCACCGACTGGAGCTGGATCGGGGTCTGCTCGGCGGAGACCGGGGTCACGGAGACCTTGGAGCTGGGGAGCACGTCGGCCTCGGTCGAGACGGCGCTGCCGCCGTCCTTCAGCTCGATGAGACCGGCCTCCTGGAGCACGAGGAGCGCGCGGGCCAGGTTGGTCGGGTCGTTCGGGACGGCGACCTGGCCGCCGGCGGGGATCTGGTCGAGCGAGTCATGCTTCGACGAGTACAGACCCAGCGGGTAGACGGCCGTGGCGCCGATGGGCGTCAGGTCGTCGTCGGCGTCGACGTTGTACCCGGCGAGGAACTGCAGGTGCTGGAACTGGTTGGCGTCGAGCTGGCCCTGCGAGAGGGACGGGTTGGCCTGCGTGTAGTCCTGGAGGTCCACGAGCTCGACGTCGAGGCCTTCGGCCGCTGCCTCCTGGGTGAAGACGCCCCACTTGTCGTCGGAGGCGCCGACGACGCCGACACGGAGCTTGCCGTCCCCCTTGCCGTCGCCCGAGGCGGCGTCCGAGCCGCCGCAGGCGGACAGGGCGAACGTGGTGACGGCGGCGATCGCGGTGACGGTGAGGAGGCGGTTGCGGGTGCTACGGGACATGGTCGTCCTTCCGGGCAGGCGCCGGGGTGCGGCGCCGAAAGAGGCGGGGTGGGTGCGGCAGCCACGGCCATCAGCTCGAGGCGGCGAGAGAACGGGGCTCCCGGGCGGTGCCGGGGGCGGGGCGACGGCGGGAGGCGCCGTCAGGCGCGAGGCCGAGCGATGGTCAGTCGAGCACGCACATTCGTCCCGCGGTCGCCGCCGGGCAGCACATGTCGCCGCGACGGCAGGAGCGCGCGGTCGAGGGTGCTGCGGGAGCGAAGCGGGACATGCCGTCAAGGTGACCATCCGCAGCGGCCCTGCACCAAGCCGGTGACCGGCAAATCTCAGGGACCGGACGGAAATGTGTCCGCATCGTGGATTCTGTGACCCGGGGCACTCTCGCTACGCCGCGAGGGCCTCCTCTGCCGCGCGTTCTGGGACGGTCCGGCAAAAATAAGGACCCCCCGCACACCCACCAGAGCTCACTTACCCTTGCTGCCTTCCGGCCCTGGGGGAGTTCGGCGAGATGGTGCCGCACGAGGGGTCTGCCCGACAGCCTAACCGAGACCCCGCCCGGTCCCGAAACCGGCGCCGGGACCTCCTCGCACCCGCGCCGCGCCCCGGCACGGCCCTGCCGGGGTGCAGCGAGAGCCGAGACCACCGTCACGTCCTCGCGATTCGGACGGAGCCGCAGGTGTCGGCTATCCTGCTGAGGCTGCTGGCGATCGATGCCGGCTGCGCTCCAGGAGGATTCGCCTAGCGGCCTATGGCGCACGCTTGGAAAGCGTGTTGGGTTCACGCCCTCGGGGGTTCGAATCCCCCATCCTCCGCCTGGAACCGACGGGGCCCGCACCACACGGTGCGGGCCCCGTCGTCGTTCGCGCAACCTCGTCTCTGCGCGGACCGGGAAGCGACTCATCGAGCATCGTGGCTCGGTCGCCCCTTCAATCAGTACCGCTCATCCGACCCGCCGCGCCGGTCCCGGGCCGGCTGCCGACCGGACGGACGCTCGCACGATTCACTGCGGGGTACGCGACGGGCTCAGCACCGCGGTGTGACGAACTGGGCTTGCAGTTCTTGCAATCCGTCTCGTTCTGGCGGTCGCACCCCGCGACGGGGGCGGAACCTGGTCGACGGACCGCAGGGCAGAGCTTCTCGAACGAGCCGAGGGGCCCCGCGGACCGTTGAACAGGTCGAAGGGGTCTGAGTTGAGAAGGACTGCACGAACCGTCACGGCCGGGCTGGTCGGTGCCTGCCTGCTGGGCGGGAGTATCTCCACTGCCGCGGCCGCCACCCCTGCGGGGTCGACACCACGTTCACCCAGGCCGGGCTGAGCATCATCGACGCGCACACCACGATCACCCCGGGCACGGTGAAGGTGCTGGGCCGATCGGGCAAGGTCCGCGTCGATGCCGCCGTCACCACCACGACCACCTCGACCGGTATGCCCGGCATCCATGAGTCAGGCGGGCCAGTCGGTTCGGGAAGCGAGGAGATCGAGTCGTCCTGGACCGACACCCACCGGTACGTGCTGCGCCAGACCGACACCGGCTACCAGGTCATCTCCGACACCGTGCTACGGCCGCGCCGACGGCACCATCGACCACGTCATGGTCGTCACCGGCAACCGCACCGGCGTGTACAAGAACTACCCGAACATGCCGTTCATCAGCCAGAAGAGCTCCAACCGTCACAACATCCCCCTGACCACCTCGATCAAGCTCGCCAAGGACCAGGGCAAGACCAAGCGCGTCTGGTACGCACTCAAGCACCGCTAGGAGGTACCGATGTCCGACAGCGATCTCGCCGTTCTCCTGTCCGTCGTGTGGACCCTGCCCCTACTCATCGTCGGGACGACAACACTCGTCTTGATCATTGCCAACCTTCGAGGCGTTCGGCGCACCCGCGCGGTCGCCTGGCCTGTCACTGCCGTCGCCCTCATCCTGCTGGCCTTTGCATGGTGGAACTGCCTTGGGCAAGCGACCGCTCGCGACGGTGCCATCTGCGGGAGCGTGATCGGGCAAGCACTCATCGACGACACGATCTACCCCGAATGCGAGGGCAACGCTTGGCCAGTCCTCCTACCGTGGACGATTGTCACAATCGCCACCTTCGCCGCCTGGGCCTACGTCATCATCCGTTGGACCTCGCGCACCGACCGAACTCCCCACGCTCCAGAGAGTTCGGCAGCACCTGACGCCGCCGCAACGCCCTAGCCGCCGGCCCGCAACACGTCGTGGCGAAGCGGCGACCGCCTCCCACAGCGTCGGTGTGCACGTGTCGACGAATTGCCATCGATCAACGGGCACAAGATCGCCATCGGGCGATGCGGCGGGCCTTGCGCTCGTCGATCAACTCCCTCATGTGCACGGGTGCGGCCTCGCACGCGCCAGAATTCCCTTGGCGGCCGCCCGGCTGCCGCCGGAGCATGGGCGCCATGGACCGCACCTTCGACGAGCTCGTCGCCGAGGCCGACGCCGCGCCGATGGCGGGCTGGGACTTCTCCTGGCTTGCGGGCCGCGCCACGGAGGAGCGCCCGAGCTGGGGCTACTCGCGGCTGCTGCACGCACGGCTCGGCACCGTCGACGCGGCGCTCGACCTGCAGACCGGCGGCGGCGAGGTGCTCGCCGCCGCGCCCACGCTCCCCCGCCTGCTGGTCGCCACCGAGGGCTGGCCCCCGAACGTCGCGGCCGCGACCGCGCGGCTGCACCCGCGCGGCGTGGCCGTCGTCGCGCACGACGACGACGCGCCGCTGCCGTTCGCCGACGCGGCGTTCGACCTCGTCACGAGCCGGCACCCGGTGGTGCCGCGCTGGGCGGAGATCGCCCGCGTGCTGCGACCCGGCGGCACCTATCTCGCACAGCACGTGGGCCCGGCGAGCGTCTTCGAGCTGGTCGAGCACTTCCTCGGCCCGCTGCCCGACGACGTACGGCGCGGCCGCGACCCGCAGGACGAGGTGGCCGGCGCCCGCGCGGCGGGGCTCGAGCTGGTCGACCTGCGAGCGGAGCGCCTGCGGATCGAGTTCCACGACGTGGGCGCGGTCGTGTGGTTCCTGCGCAAGGTCGTGTGGATGGTGCCCGGGTTCACCTCCGACGCCTACCGGACCGAGCTGCGCGCGCTGCACGACCGGATCACGACGGACGGGCCGTTCGTGGCCCACTCGTCCCGCCACCTGCTGGAGCTGCGACGGGCACCGTGACGGGATCGTGACGACATCGTGTCCGTATCGCGAGGCAACCGCCCGCCTGGTCACGAGCCCGCCCCTACGATGGCAGCCATGATCTTCAAGGCCGTGGGGGACGGCCGTCCCTACCCCGACCACGGACACGTCACCGCGAAGGACTGGGTGGACGTGCCCCCGCGCCAGGTGCGCCTCGACGAGCTCGTCACCACCAAGCGCACGCTCGACCTCGACCACCTGCTGGCGGAGGACTCGACGTTCTTCGGCGACCTCTTCGCGCACGTCGTCGAGTATCAGAACGTCCTCTACCTCGAGGACGGCCTGCACCGCGCCGTGCGCGCCGCCCTGCAGCAGCGCCCGGTGCTGCACGCTCGCGTGCTCGTGCTTCGCTGAGCCCGCCGCGCTCCCACGAACAATCCCTCGAACTCAGGTAGTTTCTTCGCGTGACATCACCCGCCCCCGACCCGGCCCGCGAGACGCGCCGCAGGCGCGAGCACGAGCGTCAGGCCGTCGTCTTCGGGCTCATCATCGTGTTCCTGCTGGTCGCCGCGCTGGCGGCCGCCGCGATGTACTCGGGCGCCTTCAGCTCCCCGTTCTCGCGCCCCATCTACACGCCCGTCGCCGAGGCCCCGCAGCCAGAGCCCTGCCTCCCCCAGGTCAAGGGCCAGCCCGACGGCGCGCTCCCCGTGCCGTACTCGAAGGTCAAGGTGCGGGTCTACAACGCCGCCGACGGCAGCGAGCCGCTCGCGGGGGCGAACGCCGACGCGCTGACCGAGCGCGGCTTCGACGTCGTCACGAGCGGCAACTGGCTCGCCAAGCTGGACCAGTCCGAGGTGCGGTTCGGCACGAAGGGCATCACGCGGGCCTACACGCTCGCCGCCCAGTACCCCGACGTCCGCCTCGTGCTGGACAACCGCAAGGGCCAGACCATCGACCTTCTCGTCGGCGAGCAGTACAGCCCCCCGCTGAGCGAGGACCGCGTGCTCCTCACGGCCGACACCCCGATGCAGGACGTCGAGGGCTGCGTGCCCGCCGCCGAGATCACGCCCATCAAGCAGGAGACCATCAAGAAGCAGGGCTGACCCCGCGGCGAGCGCGCCCTCGTCAGTCGACCGGCGACGCCGCCGCGGGAGCCGAGGCGGGCGAGGCCGGCTCCTGGCTGGTCCCGCGCCAGCGGGCCACGGCGCGCATGCCGTGGAAGATGACCAGCGCCGACGCCGTGCCCAGCGCGATGCCCTCGAAGGACAGGTCGCCGACCACCCACGTGAAGTTCGCGATGCCGACGATCAGCGGCACCGCCGCGGTGGTGAGGTTCACCGGGTTGCCGAAGTCGACCTTGCCCTGCACCCAGATGCGCGCGCCGAGGATGCCGATCATGCCGTAGAGCATCGTCGTCGCGCCGCCCAGCACACCCGCCGGGATGGTCGCGATGAGCGCACCGAACTTGGGCGACATCGACAGCAGGAGCGCGGTCACCGCAGCCACCCAGTACGCCGCCGTCGAGTACACGCGGGTCGCCGCCATGACGCCGATGTTCTCCGCGTACGTCGTGGTGCCGGAGCCGCCGCCGACGCCCGCGAGCGTCGTCGCCAGACCGTCGCTGAACAGCGCCCGGCCGGTGAGGTCGTCGAGGTTGCGGCCGGTCATCGCCGCCACCGACTTCACGTGGCCGACGTTCTCCGCGATCAGCACCAGCACGACCGGAACGAACAGCCCCAGCACCGCCGGGTCGAACGACGGCGTGACGAAGTGCGGGAAGCCGAACCATCCCGCCTCGCGGACGGTCGTGAAGTCCACCTCGCCGCGGATCGTCGCCACGACGTAGCCGATGATCACGCCCACGAGGATCGACAGGCGGCCGAGGATGCCGCGGAACAGCACCGTCACGAGGATGATCGCGACGAGTGTGATGGTCGCCGTCACGGGTGCGGCGCGGAACCCGCTGTCGCAGGCCTGCACGATCTCGCCGTCGACGACCGACTCGCTGCACGAGCCCCACGCCGCAGGCGCAAGGTTCAGCCCGATGAGCGCGACGATCGTGCCGGTGACCACCGGCGGCATGACGACGTCGATCCAGCGGGCGCCGGCGAAGTGCACCAGGACGCCGATCGCGGCCAGCACGAGGCCGGTGACCAGGATGCCGCCGACGGCGACGGACTCGCCGTGCGACGCCGTCGCCGCGGTGATCGGCGCGATGAACGCGAAGCTGGAGCCCAGGTAGCTGGGGAGCCGGTTCCGCGTGACCAGCAGGAACAGCGCCGTGCCGATCGCCGAGAAGAAGAGCGTCGTCGCGGGCGAGAAGCCGGTGAGCACCGGCACGATGAACGTGGAGCCGAACATGGCCACCACGTGCTGCATCCCGATGCCGATGGTGCGCGGCCAGCTCAGCCGCTGCTCGGGGGCGACGACGTCGCCGGGGCCGACGTGCTTGCCGTCGCCGTGCTTGGTCCAGCCGAGGCTCATGGTGCTCCGTCCGTCGGGCCCAGAAATGGGCCGCCGTGCTCACCGTGGATGCTCGCCCGTGAACGTCCGGTGAAGATTGCCGCCGCACAGCGTACTTGCCGCGCCGGGCCGCACCACCACCCGAAAGCTGCCGAGGTAGTGCGAACCGCGCCGAGGTAGTTCATGACGCACGG